>JAFGSC010000194.1 GCA_016934875.1 Candidatus Atribacteria bacterium | reverse complement strand
GAGATAGAAAATGGTTCAAGCTGAGAGAGAGCATTGGAAAACGCGGGCAGGTTTTATTGCTGCAGCTGCAGGGTCAGCCATTGGCTTGGGAAACATTTGGCGTTTTCCTTATATCGCCGGTAGATATGGAGGCGGAGCCTTTGTACTCGTTTATATTTTACTGTTAATTTTTGTGGGTTATCCTGTAATGAATTCGGAGCTATTATTAGGTCGCAAGACACAGAAAAACCCTGTAGGTGCTTTTAAGATGTTAGCTCCGGGGAAACCTTGGGTTATTGTTGGGTTCATGGGAGTCCTTGCTGGTTTTATCATTCTATCGTACTATTCTGTCGTAGCAGGATGGGCACTCTCTTACATTTTGAAATCTGGCACTTATATGGCTGCTGGATCTGATATTGGAAATATATTTGTCATTTCCATCTCGTCAACGTTTGGTGGCATTTTCTGGCATACCTTATTTATGCTATTAACGATTGGCATTGTGTATGGTGGGATTGAAAAAGGGATTGAACGCTGGTCTAAAATTCTAATGCCAGTTCTTTTAATTCTATTGATTATTCTTGTTATCCGTTCTGTCACTCTTCCGGGTGCAGCAGAAGGACTAGCTTTCTATTTAAAGCCGGATTTCAGTAAATTTAGTGGCGAAGGATTCCTAGCAGCCCTTGGCCAGGTTTTCTTTACTTTAAGTTTAGGCATGGGTTGCATGATAACCTATGGCAGCTATTTAAAGAAAAATGAAGATCTTCCTTTAAATGCCAAATATGTCGTGGGAGCTGATACCTTAGTTGCGTTATTGGCTGGTTTTGTGATTTTTCCGGCAGTATTTGCTTTTGGATTAGAACCGACTACGGGGCCAGGCCTTACTTTTATCACATTACCCGCAGTCTTTTTACAAATGGGATTAGCCGGACATGTTTTTGGCTCCATCTTCTTTATACTTTTAACTATTGCCGCTTTAACTTCTGCCATATCTCTTCTGGAAGTCGTAGCTGCTTACTTTATCGATGAAAACAAATGGAACAGGAAAAAAGCAACGATTGTGATGGGCATTGCGATCTGGTTTCTCGGAATTTTCCCTTCCCTTGGTTATAGCACCCTCTCTACTGTTAAAGTTATTGGAGGGAGAGATATCCTCGATTCCTTTGATTTCTTTGCTAACAATATCCTGCTCCCTCTGGGCGGATTGCTAATTGCCATTTTTATTGGATGGTTCTGGGGAACTGATAAGGCATTGGAAGAGGCTAACCAGGGTGCCAATACTAAATTGAGTACCAGTTATTCCTTTCTCATTAAATATGTTGTTCCTATTGCAGTATTCATTGTATTTCTGAACAGCATAGGAATTCTGAGATAATGATCAGTACAATATTGGTTGACGCTTAATATTGAGACTCAATATTCATTTTATATTTTACAAAGGAATATCGAGTCTCATTTTAATTAGGCTATCGAATTATTGAATTAACAGAGCAGGCAATTCTAATTTAATCTTCCATAGGATTCTGGTAATTTTTTCTTTTGTTTGCTGTAATACTTCATCGGCAGTCAGCCCCATGAAGAAAATTTCTTCATGGTCCAGAGTAATAACCCTTTCGCCTCGGATTCTCAAGATAGCTTCCCCTTCAAAGTTTGATAACGTCATTTCATAAGGTTCTAAATCCACGGTTAGAGATCGTTCTAGATTTGATTTTATTTCCATCATCTTATCATAAAGTAATTGACTTTCATGATGAGTAAAAGATAGTATTTCTTCATCATTCAGAAATAACTTTGCTACCAGATTTGCCTCCAGTTCCTGAATTTCCCCATTGATTTCTAAATAGTTAGTTGTTAAACGACGATCTATTCTGATCCCATTATCGTGTAGATACTGCTTGATCCTTTGGATACGCTCTTCTAAATCAGGATGAGTCTGAAAGATTCCCATATCCCTGGAAGGCTTAAGCATATACTCGCTATAAACTCTTTCAAAATAAGTCAGCAAAGCCACAGGATGATAGATTTGACTTTTATTTAATAATTCTAGGGATGCTAAATCAGCTTCTCTTTCATATTCCCTACGATAGGAATTTAGAATCGTTATACTGGCTAATTCACCCAACAACCCAAGCGTTGGATCTCCGGTTAGAATGAGCGTAAAAAATTCCACCAATTTAAGCTTTTTATGATCAAGGATTTGCTTGATAGAATGTTGATGTATAATATGACCCATTTCATGGGCAATCACTGCTGCTAGCTCATCATCTGATTGAACAAAATCCAACAAATCATTGGTAAGATAAATAAATCCACCTGGAAGAGCAAATGCATTCGATCCTTTTTTATCTATGATTTTAAATTGATAATCTATATCCTTCACGCCAGAAACTGTTTTTAAATGCACTCCGATCTTTATTAGTTTATCCAGGTTATTCTGGTCTTCAATGACTTGATATTGTTTCTCGATTTTTTCAGACATTCTATGCCCAATTCTTTCTTCTTTTTCAAAATCACGCTGAGCATAAACATCTGCCGATAACAATAGAACAAAAATTAATAAAAAAATGCTTAGACAGGAAATAAAATATTGATTCTTTCTAGTGAAAAATATTAAAATTTTTTTCGCCATTTTCTTTGGGTCTAAAAGTTCAATGGTTTTGTCCGCTGATCAGATCATCCGCCATTTTTAATGCCTGGCGAATATCATCTTTTCTTTCAAGTCTTGTCATAGCGATAAACCTTGATCCTCCCCCCTTTCCCTGGTAATTTAAAGTAATTTCCTTGATCAATTCATCCATTCGAAAGAAAAGATTTTTAGAACAAGCTATACAGACGATTGGTTCAGGGTTCTCTGTCCCCAAGATTGCGACATAATTTTCCTGGTTTGTTAGAACAGAGGCGATCTCTTTCAAAGATTGAAGGTCTTGATCTGAAAATAATTTGCTAATCATCACAATCCCATTTTTCTCCTTCAGGTTATTCCTTTTTAAATCATCAGCTTCAAGTTGGTGTACTTTTTTCTCTATTTTATGGTATTGCTTACTCAAATCCATTTTTTCCTTGCTTAAACGGATGACATATTCCTCCAAACAATCAATGCCAGTGGTAAATATCCTAGATAGATGATTAGTAATCGTGTTTTTCATCTGGTAATCCCTCAAGGCACGATACCCACAAACGAACGATATCCTCAAATTTTCTTTCTGCTTTTCATATCCAATAATTTTAATCATTCCTATCTCGCCCGTAGAAGAGCAATGCGTTCCTCCACAAGCAGTCACGTCATAATTTTTAATTTCAATAATTCGAAGTCTCTCATGATTTTTTTGCGCTTTTCTTATATTTTTTTCAGCAATTTTGCTTGTATCATCTAGATAATAATGATCAATAGGCCTATTTTCATAGATAATCTGATTCGCTCTTTTTTCTATCTCCCTTGTCTGTTGATCGCCTAAAGATACAAAAGGGATATCAAGCGTACAAATCTCTTTACCCATATGAAAGGATTGTGTTTCTTTTTGATATAACTCAATTAACGTAGCAGAAAGAATATGCTGTCCACTATGCTGCTGCATATGGTCGAAACGTTCCTTCCAGTCTATTTCACCATGAATATATTCACCACTATTCATATGAAGATCATCCCGAAGATAGTGAATAATGTTACCATTCTCCTCTTGAACATCAAGAACTGGTATTCCATTGATCATTCCTTTGTCACATGTCTGCCCTCCGGCTTCGGGATAAAAACAAGTTTGGTCCAATATTAAAGCAAACTTTTCATTACTAATAAACTGCTCTAATATTTTTGCTTCAAACTTCATTTGATAAGAATCATCATGATATAATTTTTGAGTCATTTTCCTTCCTTAATCATTATAAATTTATACTAATAAATATCCTTACTTTTTACAAAACATGGACTACACTCTATATTCCTTATTTTATCATAAATAAAAATTCTCCTGATAATCCAGGAGAATTTTCTAATGATTTTCCAAGTTATTTTCTTTCTATAATATAACATGCAAATTATTTAAGTCAGTACTAGCTCATCTTCAATATATTCCTCTTTTCTCAGCTTCGAAAATTGTTTTAACAAATAATCAATGGTAATATCTTCTCTTTCTTTGCCGGATATATCCAGTATGATTCTACCGCGATCCATCATAATTGTTCGATTACCCAATCTTAGCGCTTCCTGCATATTATGAGTAACCATAATTGTGGTCAATTTTTTTTCTTTCACAACTTCCTGAGTGATCATTTGGATTTTTTTACTTATTGCCGGATCAAGCGATGCAGTATGTTCATCCAATAAAAGCAATCTTGGTTCAAACATAGTAGCCATTAATATCGTCAATGCCTGCCTTTGCCCTCCTGACAATAAGGCTACTTTTTTCAATAAGATATTTTCAAGACCCAATCCTAATTGAGCTAATTGTTTTCTAAAATATTCCTTTCTTTGCTTATTCAGTCCAAAACTCAAGCCTCTTCCAAAACGTTTGATTGACAAAGCCAGGTTTTCCTCGATTGTCATCGAAGGCGCTGTTCCCATTAAAGGATCTTGGAACACACGGCCAATGAGTCTTGCCCTACAGTGCTCGGCTTTTTTGGTAATATCACAATAATCAATATTGATCGTTCCTTTATCGGGAAGTACGGTACCTGCTATAATATTTAAAAGTGTGGACTTACCTGCACCATTACTGCCAATCACGGTTATAAAATCACCTTCTTTTACATGTAAGTTGATTCCTTGTAAAGCAATAATTTCATGCGAAGTACCCTTAGCAAAACATTTCTGTATTCCTTTTAACCGCAACAAAGTGCATTCCTCCTTTTTATTACTCCTTATCTGCTCCGTTTGAATTATTTGATGCAACAACCGTCTTAATCCTACCCTTGAATGAGGGGAGGGTTAAAGCAATGATTACCAATAATACTGAAATTAATTTTAAATCTCCAGGTTGAAATCCCAATCGGTAGCCATAACGCAAGGCAATCATCACGGTTGTTCGATAAATGATTGACCCTATGATCACACTTATGGTCATTAGGCCAATATTTCCATTTTTAATAATACTATGCCCTATAATCACTGAAGCTAGCCCTGCCACGATCGTTCCAATACCCATACCTACATCTGCAAAACCGGAATATTGAGCAAAAAGTGATCCCGAGAATGCAACAAGACCATTCGATAGACATAGCCCGATAATTTTTGT
>JAFGSC010000193.1 GCA_016934875.1 Candidatus Atribacteria bacterium | reverse complement strand
GATCACCTCCCGACTCGCTTCAGTCAGGTTGCTGGCAATTAAAATGGCATTGCTAACGACTCGGGGCGTTACTCCAGCCCCTAAGGGATTTGCACCCACTGGAAAGACAGACCTGCATCAAGCTTGTTTGTGTAAACATTATTTGTATTTTTAAACTTTCCCACTTGCTTTCTGCAGGTGCGCGCTGCTCACGCAAGGCGCACACACGCGGTCATAAGTAATGCGGGGCGATGTGATAAAATGAACATGAGTACATTTAATAAAACAGCAACTATTTGAAAAGTAAGTACTTCGAAATCCTGCACTACTCAAACGGCCATCCGTTGTGCCGCATACTGACAAAATCCTGCAATTATGGAACCAAATGAAAAATTAAGAGAACAGATTTTTGAGATTATAAAAAATCAAATCAGGAATAACGACCCTCCTGAGACTAAAGCAACATTTGATAGATTGAGAAAACAAGGCTTTGATGATTTCCAAACCAGACAAATGATTGGACAATGTTTAGCAGTTGAATTATTTGAGGTCATGAAATTTGGAAAACCTTACAATAATGCACGATACATTAAGAATTTATTAGCTTTACCAAAAGAACCATTTGATTAGATTAAAGGAAAAAACTCCTAAAAGAGAATACAGACTCAGTTTAGCCAAGAATTGAATAATACCATATAAGGGGGACAACATTATTAAAGGATATTCAAAAAATAACACAGCATACAGAAAATAAATCAACATAGTAAAATGAAACATTTCAAAGCAATCATAATATTTGCACTGACTTTTTTGAGCTTGAATGCTTGTGATAGAAATGATGAAACCGCATTTAAGGAGATCTATCAATTAACCAAACAAAATAATTTTTTCAAGGCCAAAGTGCAATTTGAATCAAACAAGAATGCTTTGTCAAAATCGTATCAAAAATTCATATCAGCAGTTTTAGACAACGCTTTCAACAAACTTGACGCCTCAGAACAGGCTATTGAGGATTTAATGGAAAAAGAGAATTCAATTCCAGATTCACTCCAATTTAAACTGCTCGAAACAAGGTACGACAATGCTTTGAAACTTTATCATTACAAGGAAGCCAAGAATACGATTCTAACCATATTGAATTCTTATAAAAAGTATTTGAATCATGAGCAATTAGACGATTATGAAAACAGTCTGAAAATATGGACTGCATTAGAAAACGCTCCTGCACAACAAGTTGACATTAAAAAAACGACAACAATTAAAATGGAGAAAGATATTGCAGGCTTGAACACGCTAAAAATGTTTGCCAATAACGACTCACTTAATTTTATTTTTGACACGGGCGCAAATCTATCAACAACTTCGTTATCGGTTGCAAAACAACTAAATATGGAAATAATTCCTGTTGATATCAAGGTGGGGACAATAACCGGAGAAAAAGTTATAGCCAAACTTGCTTTGTGCAACAAGTTAACTATGGGAAATATTGACCTATTTAATGTAGTATTCTTGGTTTTACCAGATGAGGCACTTTGCTTCCCCCACATTAATTATCAGATATATGGGATATTAGGCTTTCCAGTAATTGAAGCCCTAAAGGAAATGAGGATAACTAAGAACGGCAATTTCATCGTTCCCCGTGACGAGTCATTATCTTCGGAATGCTCTAATATGGCTATGGAGGGCTTAACTCCCATAATCTATATTAACGAAAAGCATTTCACCTTCGATACAGGAGCTGACCACACCATATTTTATCATAAATTTTACAAGGAGAATCAAGCGGAAATAGATATAAACCACAAATCTGAAAAAATAAGTTTTGGAGGAGCAGGTGGGCAAAAGGAGTTTGAAGGGTACAAAATTGATTACGTCTTTAATATTGGAGGGACACAAGTAAGCCTTCAGAACATAAGTTTATTAAAAGAAAAAATTAATAAAAGTGAAACTGTTTATGGGAATATTGGACAGGACTTGATTCAAAATTTCAACATGATGGTTATTAATTTTGACAAGATGTTTATCCGATTTGAATAAACCAGCTACCAATCGAGCAGAGTGCCAGGTGGCTAACTGCCTACTTGATAACCTAAAAACAACAATAAAAAAAAGGCACCCGGAATCCGGATGCCTTTTTTTTCATTTTTCAGTTCAATCAGCTGTTCAACAGCTTCTTGACCATTCCCGAAATATCCTTGCCTTCGGCCTTCCCGGCCAGCTCCTTGGAAGCCACACCCATCACCTTACCCAAATCTTTGATGGAAGAGGCGCCGGTTTTGGCAATAATTTCGCTCACGGCAGCTTCCAGCTCGGCAGGGGTCATGGCAGCAGGCAAATATACCGCAATTACTTGCGCCTCGGCCAACTCTTTCTCGGCCAACTCGGGACGCCCTTGCGTATTGAATATCTCGGCCGAATCGCGGCGTTGCTTCACCATTTTCTGCAGAATTCGCACAATCTCGGTTTCAGGAACAACATCTCCCGCCCCTTTGGCTGTTTTGGCTTCCAGCAATTCTTTCTTGATTCCCCGTAAAGCATCCAATTTCAAGCTTTCACGCGCTTTCATGGCT
>JAFGSC010000192.1 GCA_016934875.1 Candidatus Atribacteria bacterium | reverse complement strand
TTCACCATGGGAACCATGACACCCCGGGCTCCGGCGCTGACACAACGATCGATTAAATTCACATTTTCCTGTACCCTTACAAAAGGTGTCACACCGGCTGCTTCCGCAGCGGTAATCATTTGCTCGATGGTTTCAGGGTTGGTCATGAAATGTTCTGTATCAATTAATGTGTAATCCAAACCGCATGCCGCTAATGTTTCAATGACTGCTCGGGAATTAGAAACACAAAAAGTCCCGACGACTTTCCCTCCTTTTTTCATGATTTCTTTTGCTCTGTTCTTTCTAGCTTCTTCTCTCATTTGAAATTCAATCTCCTTTTTTATTTTTTGATGATTTACCTTCTTGGTAAACATAAATATTGACTCTTTAGTTTAAAAATTTTATATTAAGATTCATAATCAAAATATTTAAATTAATGGTCCTTCAAAATAAAAATTCATAGGCTCAAAATAAGAGGTCCTTTTTTCTGCCTTTGTTTTTTCTCCGGATAAAATCCTATTTAAAAATTCTATTGCTTCCGGAAATACTTCATCATAATTTTTCCCTTCTGAAATGATTGAGCTGACATCAATGTCCATACTATCAAGGATATGCTGTGGCTGATGGGGATTACCTGTCATTCTGATAATCGGCATTAAGGGAAATTGGCCTGAATGAGCCGGACCAATGGGGAAACAGGCAGGTACACCACCTCCGATCGAAAATAATAATGTTTGAGCACCAGCTGCAGCCATATTGGAAAAGATTTCCGTGGTATGGGAAGGACCGTCAATAAAATAAAGACCTGGCTGATCTGGCTTTTCACCTGATTCAAGGACATCCATTAAAACGGAATGCCCGGACTTTGCTACGGCACCCAGCGATTTTTCCTCGATGGTTGTCAGACCACCCTGGATATTACCCGGCGTCGGTTCACATCTACGGATATCGACACCCATGGCTAACATTCTCTTTTCCTGTCGTTGGACTGCATTGAGTAATTTCTGAGCAACTTGATCATTTTTTGATCGCTTCACTAAAATATGCTCGGCACCGATTAGCTCAGGTGTTTCTGTAAAAAGTACCTTTCCGCCTTTTTGAACGATATTGTCCGCAATCATTCCAGCAATGATATTCCCGGCAATTCCTGAAGTTGTATCTGAACCACCGCATTTAATTGCTAAGGTCACATATTGGGAAGGAAAAAGATCTTTTTTGAGGTGAACTATTTTTTGGGAGAGTATTTTGGCAATTTCTGTACCTTTCTGTACGGTCAAATCATAATGACCCAAATCTTTCAGGGAAATAAAATCGACCGGTTTTTTACTAAGACTAATTTCATGGGCAAGCTCTTCGGCAGAGTGAGGCTCACATCCCGATCCAACCACCAATACTGCACCCAGATTTGGGTTCTTCCCGATATGACTCAATAATTGAAACATTCGATCCTGGTCTTTTCCTAAAAAAACACATCGACCAATATGAGGTAAAGGGATTGCATTCTCCAAGGAATTGGCAATTTGTACTGTCAATTCATTGCAGCAGTTCACTGTTGGAATAATCCCTAAATAATTTCGAATACCTACCGAATGATCTGGCCTTAGATAACCTTCGAACATCGTTTCTTCCATATCGATAACCTCGTAGTAATCTATCAGCTTAAATTCTTGTAAAAAAATCTCTATAAATTAACTGAGGATTCTAGTATCATTGTACAGGAATACCCAAACGATCTATTGGCAAATTCTAAACCCTTTCAGACCATGCTTTTTTTAATTCTTCTACCGTCTTCGCTTTTAAAATGGCTTTTGACTGCTGATCTTCTTCTTGGCTGAATTTCTTGATGTTCTCACAAATATCTGCTAATTTCTCTATCGGAAATTTTGTTGCTCCATGCTCATCCATATGGATGACATCTCCCGGATCAACCTCCATCCCTGCTACTGTGACTTTGGTATTGATTTCACTTAATACAAAATCCCCATGTCCTGGCGTAGCTCCGCTCATAATGTACTGAACATCCATTTCCCTCATCTCATCCAAATCCCGGGAAGGCCCGTCAGTAACTACCCCGACTACACCGCTAGCCTGTAATAATGAAGTCATTTGCCCTCCGAATAAACCAACGCTATCTGCAATATCTTCAGGGAACTTCTGCTGAGCTACCACGATAATGGGTTTCTCTGCTTGACCTAGCGCATCAATCAAGTCTAAAAAGCTATAAGATTTTTTATTGGGATCCTGAAGGGAAAAAACCAAGGTTACTGCAAATCCAATACGTCTACCTTTCTCTGGAAAAACACATTTCACCTTCTGACTGGTATACCATTTACCATACCAGTTATCATACAGTCCAAGGCAACTTGGGTTTCCCGGATAGGTAGCCACCACATTACCTACTGTTGGTGTGTTATAATTCAATAATTTTTTAAACATCTCTTTTGTCTTATCATTCATCTTAGACATAAAACCTCCTGTTTTTAATTGAGTATTTTGAACAAAAATAATGAGTCACTAATTTTTGTTATAACTAGTAACAAAGTTAACATACTCTAAACTAAATGTAAACATTTGGGTAATAAAAATTTTCATAGCATTTACTACTTTTACCGTTTTCATTAAATTCACGGAATCTGTTTTTAACATTATAAACCTGGATTATTTTCTACCGGCTTCTCCTTTTGTTTCATAACCCTGGCTAAAATTGGCGATAGGAAAAGACTAGCAATCGAGGCAAGAATTAAAACCAAACTAATCGGTCTGGTAATAAACACTGATGCTTTTCCATGGGCTAATAATAAAGCCCGAATAATATTTTCTTCGGCAATAGGTCCAAGAATTAAGGCAATAATTACGGGACCTAGTGGAAAACCGGTCCTTCTAAAAATAAATCCCACTACCCCTGCAATAAGACAAATCAGTACATCCAATGCTGCATTATTTAAGGCATAAGAACCTACTAAAGAGAAACAAAAAACAGCCAAAGCAATCCAGGAACGCGGTAATTTAAGTAATTTGGCAAAAACGGTAGTACCGGCAAAACCGAGCAGAGCAAAAGCAATATTGGCTAAAAACATTAATGCAACGATCACTATAACAATGTCCATATGATCCCTGAACAACAAAGGCCCTGGGATGTATCCATACATCATTAAAGCTCCAATCATAATGGCAGTTGGTGCATCCCCCGGCAATCCAAGACTTAGCATGGTTGTCATGGCCCCGCCTAGACTGGCGTTATTAGCCGCACAGGTAACTGCCAACGCCTCGGTAGATCCTTTTCCATATTCTTTTCCCTCTTTGGATATTCTTCGCGACTGATCCCAGGAAATTACACCTGCTATATC
>JAFGSC010000191.1 GCA_016934875.1 Candidatus Atribacteria bacterium | reverse complement strand
GGTTGAGATAATGGCAATAGTTGGAATGCAAGAATTGAAGGACATATTGTAAATCGGTTTTAAGGAAGCTTAGGTTGATTCTTAAGGATTTGCCATTAGATGATAAGATTGTTGGATTGGCGTTAAATGATGAGACGTTCTCAGATTTTAAATATGGCCTTCAATACTTTACGGCCATTGAATACGAGCAAGAACTGATTATTACCAGAAATCTTAAAAGATTTTAAAAATTCAAAATTACCAACAATGACAGCTAAACAATTTATTGAAACATTGTAATATACCAGTTGCCAGCTTGTTGGTGTAAACAAAATGTTTAATTTTATGCCTTCCAAAATATTTAAAAAACGACATTCAAGCCACTAAGGCGTCGCTAAAAATAAACGTCTTCAACAATGTATTGATTGATAAAATAGAATGATTTATAACGAGTTCTATCCTAACATTTTATTGAACGACTTCGTGAAGAATTATTGGTGGTTTGATAATTCCACAACACAACAACTTAACTTTACAATTTTACCAGACGGTTGTTTTGACCTCATTGTATCTTTTGACAACTACCAGCAAGAAGCAATTTCACTAACAGGACTCTGGACAAAACAAGTTGAGGTCTCTATTGAACCAAACAAACAACTTTTCGGAATACGCTTTAAATTATTGGCGGTTGACTATATCCTACAATAAAACATTTCATCGTTTTGTAATAGCGAACAAACACAGGATAACGACTTTTGGCAAATAGATAAAACCTCGTTCAATAATTTAGAAAGCGTAACTGAAAAACTAAATAACCTCATGCTTTCTATTTTGGATAGCCAGAAAGGTATAGACATCAGAAAACAAAATCTATTCAACTTATTGTATCAAACAAATGGGGAACAGACAGTTGAATACTATTCGCAACAAGTTTTATGGTCGAGCCGACAAATCAATCGATATTTCAATGACAGGTTTGGACTACCGCTAAAATCATACTGTAAGATTTTGAAATGCTTTGCTTCATATAAACACATCAAAAAAGGACAACTCTATCCCGAGCACAATTATTTCGACCAATCACACTTCATAAAAGACCTGAAAAAACAGACAGGTAGCAAACCAACTGAACTATTTGAAAATATAAACGCCCGATTTTTACAATTGACAACGATGTCATGAGAGTAGTTTTGTATCAGTAAAACTTAAAAAAAACGACAGAATGAAATTCAGCAACATCAGACTTTTAGTAAACGACTTTGATAAGTGTTTCACTTTTTACAACAACATTCTGGGTTTAGAATGTACATGGGGTAAACTTGGCGAAAATTATGCCAGTTTCAATATTGGCAGTCCATCAGTACTTGCTTTGTTCAAGGCTGAATTAATGAGCACCACTATTAACAATACCGTTGCAAATAAAAACGAAGTAGTGCAAGACAAAATGGCAATCATTGTGCAGGTGGAAAGTCTAAATAAAACTTACAAATCGTTACAAAACAACGGAGTCAAATTTTTGACTGAACCCAAAGAAATGCCAGCTTGGGGAATTAGAGTTGCTCATTTACGGGATCCAGAAAACAACTTAATTGAGTTGTTTTCGGAATTGTAAAAAGGAAAATGGGAAAACTGTTTAATTGAAACCGTAAAGATGAATTACCCCTAAATTTCAAAAGAATTGGTTACTTTTAAAGCGATTCTTGCAAACATATTTTGTTAAGTTCGAACATTGTTTCAAAGCACTGAAGAATAGAGGATTAACTTATTAACAATATATCAATTAGAAAAAAATACAATGACTAATGGAGGTGTAATTTTCGATTTCAATGGAACGTTATTCTGGGACTCGGAATATCAGGAAATCGCGTGGGACAAATATTTGGAGACTCACAACATCCAATTGACGACGGCGCAAAAAAAGGAATACATACATGGCCGCAATGGAAAAGACACGCTTGAGTTTCTATTTAAACGGGAATTGAATGATTCAGAAGTTGAACAATATACCGAAGAAAAGGAACTCATCTATAGGGATGAGTGCCTCAAGCATGAAATGCGACTTGCCCCTGGAGCTGAAACACTACTGAATCAATTAAAAACCAAGGGCATCCCGATAGCAATTGCCACTGCTTCAGGAAAATCAAATGTGGAATTCTTCATTAACAAATTCAACTTACTTCACTATTTCACAGAGGAGCACATCATCTATAATGATGGGAAAATAAGAGGGAAACCGCACCCCGACATTTTCGAGATGGCAATCAAGAAATTGGATGTAGACAGATCGGAATCCATTATTTTTGAGGATTCATTTTCGGGGATACAAGCAGCCATCAATAGCAAGGTGGGAAATATCATCATTGTGAATTCGACAAAACAGGATTATTCTGAATTCAATTTTCCAATAATCGAACATTTTGATGAATTTGACCGCACCACGTTAAGCTTTTTGCACAGGAATAGATGAAAAGGTCATGCATTTCTATATTAGAATGATGTGCTTGAAAAATGAAAATCGGCAAACACCCATTTCATTATGTTGCTGTTGCAGAAAACGAATCATCGTACAAGGAGGATCAACTATGGCAAAACGATGACAGGAAAAAATGGGCTTTACTTTTTTCGGATAAAATAGGTGACGTTCAAACCGAAAAAGGAGCCCATTAACATTAACGACAACAACAAAATCAGCAATACCGAATCCATATCGAACCCGCCAGACACAAAAACAGCAGTCGGCCCATCATCACCACCAATAACACCTACTGACGCCGACAACAATTCTGTCAAGTCAGCTACAAAAGTAGAATAACACATTACCCCCATCAAGCCAGCAATCAAGACCATAATGAGTCCAAGGACATTCGCGGTCAACAACAATTTTCGTCCCATATTTTTCATTAATCGCGCATATTGCCACACTGGCTCAGCAAATTATCACCTATCAATCAGCCAATTCATAACACAAATCATCCAAACAAATCTTGGAATCCAAGCAGCGGCCACAAAAAAGGGCATCCGGAAACCGGACACCCATTTAATATTTAAATATCAATCAGCTGTTCAACAGCTTCTTGACCATATCCGAAATATCTTTCCCTTCGGCTTTACCGGCCAGCTCCTTGGAAGCCACGCCCAT
>JAFGSC010000190.1 GCA_016934875.1 Candidatus Atribacteria bacterium | reverse complement strand
TGAGTTTAAGGCATTTGTAGAATTAGCTTCTATAGATCAGTTTGGGTTGAAAGTAAAACTTCCCAATGGGAATGTGGCAAGCAGAGTTTTACCTGTTCGTATTCATGATCTGGACATTGCTGATATTAAATTGTGCGAATATATTCTGGGAGCTGTTCTTCGTGGTATTGAGTTTATCTATAAAGAACCAGGAGTCAATAAACCACTTACTACTAATGATAATGAAAAGATGAATTTAAACAACACAACATATAGAATCCAAATCAATAAAACAGCGAATGGGATTAAAGAGATTATATCGGGATTGACGCAAGAGCACACAAAATCTGTATCAGAGAGAAAAGAAGCTCTTCCCATTGAAAATAAATCAGGAATACAAGAAAAATCAATTATCGTTCTTCCATTTGAAAACATGAGTCCTGATCCTGATCAGGATTATTTTAGTGACGGATTGACAGAAGAAATCATCACTGATCTTTCATATATCAATAATCTTCTTGTTATTTCAAGAACCTCAGCTATGACATTCAAGGGAACTAAGAAAAAAATCAAGGAAATTGCCTTTGAGGTGAATGTCAGATATGTACTTGAAGGAAGTGTCAGAAAATCAGGAAATAACATTAGAATTACAGCACAGCTGATCGATGCATTGACTGACACTCATATTTGGGCTGAGAAATTCAATGGCTTATTAGACAATATCTTTGACATTCAGGAAAAAGTGTCCAGATCTATTGCAGAGTCACTTAGATTAAAGCTTTCCTATGAAGAAGATAAAATGATTTCTTTAAACCCTATTTCAGATGTTCAGGCATTTGAATATTACCTGAAAGCAAAAAATGAAATTTACAGCTGGACAGATAAAGCTCTCGAACGAGCTTTAGAATATCTCCAGAAGGGATTGGAAATTGCAGGGGATAATGTGCTTATATACTATGGGATAGGCTATGTTCATTGGACCTATATAAATATTGGATTCAAAAAAAAGGAAGAATGTATAGTACAGGCGGAGCATTATGCGAATAAAATTTTCAAGTTAGATCCCGACTCTGTTTATATGCATCGCCTACTTGGAATAATTAACCTAAGAAATTCTAAATTAAAGATGGGTGTCTTCCATTTAAAAAAAACTCTGGCAGTTGATCCAAATGATGTTGACACATTAATCTGGTTAGGAACAACTTACTGTAATGTAGGTAAACAATACGCTGCAACGCCTTTGGTGGAAAGAGCAAATAAAATAGATCCATTAAATCCTTTTTCTTCTATGTCATCCTGGATTGATATCCTTAACGGGAATTTTAGTCAGGGCCTGGATAAAATTAAAAAAATGGACAAAATAGTCCCTAATCATCTTTTAATCCAGGTTTTGCATGCTTTATATCTTGCTTACAATAACCGACAAGAGGAATCATATCCAATACTTGATAAGGTAATGAGTGAGTACCCTGAAAATCTTTGGGCCCAAATGGGACAGTGCTTGAAGTATTCTTTATTGGGAGACAGGGAAAAAACAATAAAAGCCATGTCTGGGGGAGTTAAGGAAAAAGCCAGGTGTGATTTATACGATGCACTGCTAATGGCTGAATGTGATGCACTGATCGGGGAAAAGGATGAAGCAATTACCTCACTTGAATATGCAGTAAATCTGGGAGCTGTCAACTACCCGTTTTATTCTGAAATAGATCCCTTTCTCGAAAATCTTCGTGGTGAGGATCGTTTTAAAAAACTGATGGAACGGGTAAAATACGAATGGGAGAACTTTGAAGTGTAAATCCCTGTTCTTCCCAAATGTATGTTTTGTCTTGTTAGACCTTCTTCTGAAGTGGTCAGTGAAGGACGGATTTTACAATCCAATAGGTGAACACAGTCCACCCCTTTAAGTTATTATGTATCGGGTACCTGAAGTGTTTAGAATAAACTGATCTGGCATTTCTCGCGCAAAGGCTGTAATCGCTTCAAATCCTGTGCAATGAAATGGAACAATATAATCAGGATGAATGGCTTTGATATCCGAGATTGTTCTTTGAATTAATTCTGGTTTAGCTCCCGTTAAGTGAAACCCTCCAAGTACAGCATGAACTTTATCAATCCCAGTTACCTTTTGAGCTTGCCTTACAGTATTCACAATTCCACGATGTGCACAGCCAGAAAGTACAACCAATCCTTTACCTTTGATATTAAATACGATCGCCTGTTCACCAATAAAATCATCCTGGACTAACTGATCACTTCGTTTGGTTAGAAATACAGGTTGAATTTTCTCATAATCCGTAACCTGGTCAATTTCCCCAATTAAATATGCACCTGGCACAATTTGTGTGGGAAGTTTTATCTCAATAATTTTTACCAGATCAAGTTCCTCAATGTCTTCTCTTTTTAACGCCAGCAGACTCACAACATTATCACTGGATGCTCTCATATAGCTTCCCGCAAAAAAATGTTCTCCAACATAAAAGGGAATACCTTTAAAGATGTCTCCTTTTTTATCTTTTAGTAACTCGACCATTGCGGCCTGGTGGTCAAAGTGATCATGACTTAAAATCAATGCTTCAACCTTTTTTAAATCAATTTTTAACAAATCAATATTCCTTCTGATCCCTTGAAAATCGGTGCCGAAATCAAAAAGAAAAGAATGAGATTCGGCATTCACCACAATTTCAACATGATAAGCCAGTCCATGTTCGGCGTGTAGGATTATATCCAATGGAGATTTTGTGCCCTCTGGCCGTCGGGCAATCTTACAATGAGGTCTTAGAGCATCCGTGTAATTATCGGTAATAACCGTGATAACTAATTTTTCTGCTTCCTCTATCTTTAGTCCTTCTATAGCAGTAGCGCTCTCATGAAAAACACCATCCATGAAGAGAACAGCTCCTGTAGCTGCTGTCACCTTCATAAAATCTCGACGATTCATTTCATTTTCCATTTTATTATCTTTTCGTCTGACCTATGATTATACATATCAAGTTATGAGACTTAAAATTACACCAATAAAAAAGTGATGTCAAATATATCTGAGTTACCTTTTTGTAAATCATGGGATTAAACCCCATATTCCATTTGTCGGGATTAATACCTTACAAATCAAGACTTAATTATTTCTGACTTTCAGAGATCGCTTTTATCCATTTTATTATAGTTGTCGCTAATTCTGAACTGGTTTTAAGGAAGGAATGATCGTCCTGAAAAGCATATATTTTTATATGTTGTGCATTTTCTTTTTTTAGAGAACGATAAAGAGGTAATATGAAATCATAAGAGGTATCATCATCCAATCCACAGATAATCAATATATTTTTATACTTTAAACTTGATGCATTTTTCTTTAGGAAAAAAGTAGGATCAAGTTTTTCTATTCCTGATTCTGCAATTTCAGTTGGTCGCCCTCCTTTTTCGAACCTTGCAATCCCTGATGTAACTGCCCATTCAATATTAGCATCAGTGGTGTTTTTCAATTCCGTATTGCTGATGTATTCTTCAAAAAAGGCACCCCAGTCATTACCCGCAATGGTGATGATGTGTGTCGGTCTGGGATGTCTCATTGCGTAAGTCATCCCCATACCTCCTCCGAAAGAATATCCCCCCAGAACGATAAGAGAAGTATCTATTTTAAATCTGGCTATAATTTCAGGAATATATAAGAATTCAAGTGCTGCCCTTATATCCAGCTGACAGTTCTTAAAACTGATTTCCCCCTGGCTTTGATGCGTACCGCTGAAATTAAAAGTCATAGTGTTTATCCCTGACTTTGATAATATTGCTCCCAGCCCTATAACATCAGACTGGTTTCCTGGGAAACCCTGCAATAATAATAATGTTGGAAATAACCCTTGTCCTTCAGCAAAATAAAACTTACCCTTAAGAATCACCCCGTCGCGATATATGTTTATATTTTCAGGATTTACTACCTGACCTAAAGTGATGGATTTTAATGTCCAAAATATAAACAATACTGAAATGGTCTTTAAGCATGACCTTTTCATATACTTAGATTTTGACTGATATATCAAAACAAAAACGGCTCTATTCATTTTCTTGATGCAAGTTACACCAATAAAAATCCGAAGTCAAATAAATCTAAGTCAGCTCTTTCAAATCACGGAGTAAGAAATCCATAGCCTTGCATAGAATTATTTTGAGAAAGAGGCCCATTCTTGAAAAGAGCTGAATCCTCGTTGTTCCCAAATGTATGTCATCCCTTGTCAGACCTTCTTTTGAAGTGGTCAAAGAAGGATGGATTTCAAAAAAATCAGACACTTACAAGACCGATTGTGGGTGTCTTTTTTAATACCATTTGTCACCCCACTTAGTATCGATTTCAAGTATTTTGTAAAGAATCCCAGAGTCACTCAACTGCCTTATTAAGTTTTGGTATATCCTCGTTTTTAGGAATAAAATTCCAACTTATGAAATCAATCATCCAAT
>JAFGSC010000189.1 GCA_016934875.1 Candidatus Atribacteria bacterium | reverse complement strand
TTGCTGATCGCACTCTGCCAGGCAAAGCCCACAGCCGATACAGCGACGGCAGCTAAGACAGCGACTGGTCTCTCGCAGTGCAATTTCCTCCATAAAACCCTGTTCGACCTCATTGAAATTTAAGCTTCTTTCTTCAAGAGACAGGTGAGGCATTTTTTGACGAGGTGTTGGAATGTCTTCAAAGTCAGTTATGAACTTGTCTTTTTTCATTAATTGCTCCAATTACCCATAAACACTTTTTTTGTCATCTATTCTTTAAGTAATAAGTAGTATCGTTCCATCATAAATTTATAAAGCTCATCGAAGAATTTATTTATGCTTAATCCTTCAAAACTATACATTTCCGCGAATTTTTCATTTACCAAGCCTTTCTCAACAAATTGATTCATATTTTCAATTATTTCCGGAGGATCATGTAGAAAATCAACAATCATTAAGCATACTTTTTCATATTTCCAAAGTGCATCTGTCGGATGTTGTCTACCTGATATTGAATTAAAACTTAAAATGTACTTCTCAATATTATATCTTTCTTTCAATTGCACCTGCCTATTTTTGGCAGCTTCTGCATCATACCCAACCAGAGGAAGTAGATATAAATATCCCAGCACCATATAAGGAAATCGATTATGCAGATTCAACGCTTCAGCGAAAACTCTCTCAAATAGTGTGTCGTAATTTTTTTCGATAGAGCTTAATTGGCTTCTGATGTTAATTGCAAGGATTGGTCCAACTGTGACATCTCTCTCATGATCTTGAGGTGGCTGTACAACAACATCCTGTTCTTTTTTCTTTGGGAAACCATAAACCTTTTTATCCTTTATTATCCAGTCTTCATTAACGAGAGAACTTAATTCTTTAATCACAAATTCATGAAGGATATCTATCAGTCTTTTGGAACGAATTAGATTTGTATAATTGCCATTCCTGATAGCTGTTTCATATTCTGCTTTCATTCGTTGAAGAATCTGGATTAGATTTTGTTTATCAATGGGCATTATTTAACCTTCTTTACTTCTATTAAATTACTCACTAAATCGTCTACATGGATTATTTTTGTCTTGATAATCTTTCTCATATTATTCTTTGAATATTTTTTTTGAACTAATTTCTTAACTTCCAGGTCAAGCTGTTCTCCAATTGCAGCTAATTGATTATGTAAATCGTTTTCTTTATCAAACATCGGGATTGGAAACTGTAACGGTCTTCTATGAATTGCTCGTTCACCAAACAATCCCCTGGGTTGGAATGGTTTAATTAGCGTATTTAATATGGTTGAATTTAAAATTGTTGAAAGAAAATGAGCTTCTTCTTTAGAATTTGTCCCATAATACCATGTTTTTACATCTGCAACAAATCCTTTAGAAAAAAATAAATAACTATTCAATGTCAACTCAGGTAAATTTGATCTATCAACAACACATGAAGTGATATTTTTGCCCGTTGCATTATATAAAACAATGTATCTATTATTGGGGTGTTGACATGAAAGAAGATTATTATAATTAAGTCTATCTGTCAGTTTAGGGAAACGATCTTTAGCTTTTTCAGTCTTGTTAGTATCCCATATTTTTTGTGTCTTAGCAAACCAATCAGACGCACCTGAATCATAAATTTTTTCAATATCCAATATTTCGTATTTATCATTTTTAATCAAAAGTGGTAAAATTACTGGACGCATATTTGTAAAACCAAAAGGAACCATTTCATAGGGAAGCACTGTATAGTAAATAAAATCTTCTTTAATGTTTCCAGTCAATTCATGTTTCCAAGGCTCTTTTACGATCCGTAATATTTCTGAAGAGGTTTTTATTAATATACATTCCCCTTTTATGGATTGCAAATCTATGAAATAGAGCGAACGAGGAAAAATACTCAGACCCACTTTGAACTTGTTGTAATAATAGCTTAAATTTCCTCCATTTTCTGATGGCATATATTGATCATTATTCACAGACAAAAAAGCGATTGTATCTGAAAAGCCAAAATCCCTACCATGTAATTCACCCTCATATTTTTCTAATGGAACCGGAAACGAATTCTTGAAACCTTTTTTGCCTATCAGGACACAGGCTGGCATATTAAATAAGGGACTTACATTTTCCAGGTCAATAACTTTCAATAGTTTTATTTGTGGCGATTCAAATTTTCTAAATTCTCGATGTTGAAGGGTACTGCCGATCACGCTTCGGGGCATTACAAATGCAATGATACCACTATTGTTTAAATATTTGTCAGCACATTTTCTGAAGAATAATGTCGCAGTATCTAATTGAGTATGTAAATGAGTATCCCCATTATTTATTAGTTTATAATTAACCATCTCCTTTTTTATAAAATTTTGGTAAGGTTTTATTTTTATAGATCTCAAAACTATCCAGGGAGGATTTCCAACCATAATGTCATAATTTTTAATGTTTCCATTAGAGCTAAATAAATCAGTATTTTTTAATGCGTCCCGGAAGTATACTGATAGCGGTTGAATATTTTTTGCTCCTGATGATAAAATTAAATTCGTTTTTGTTACAATTACAGCCATTGGATTCGTATCAATACCCGCAATATATTTCAAAACCGCTGTGGAAGATGGTTGATATCTCTCAATTAAATACTTTACTGCGTGAAACAGGAATGTACCAGAACCACAAGCCGGGTCAATAATTTTGGGTGGCAAATCACTTTTCCATAATAAAAATAAGTTATCTAAAATAAGCTCAGCCAACCAGCGTGGAGTATAGTATTCTCCCGCCTTATGCCGATCTTTTTGTTCAATGAGTTGTTCGTATAACTCTCTGAAAATATCTTCATCAATTTCGGACAAATCAAAACTGGACAGAATTTCCAAAATGTCGTATGTAATTTTTGATGAATCATTGAATAAAAACTCATCTGCTAACCATACTGTTAAATCCCAATCAAAAAAAGTTTCTCCATTATTATATTTAAACGATTCTCCCGAAAGTAATTCTCTAATTTGCTGAGTAGAAAACTTTCTATTATTGATTTTTAAAAATAAAACAGACTTAATAAGAAGGGTGAGATAAACATGATTCAGGAAGGTTTCAGCAGAAAGTCCATTCCCATATATGCAAGAAAATATATTTTCCCATTTTTGAAAAATCTGATTCAAATGCGATAGATTATTTGAAGCTGCCCTGTGATATAATTCACGAAGGGATATTTTACACCAACCAAAAATTTTGCTATCCGTACCAAATTCTTTTAACATACACCTATTGGATAGATATCTTAATTGGGTATGAATTATCCTAATCGGTTTAGTCGTAAAGTTCTCTTTTAATTCAGTTAAGACTTCTATTTCTCTCATGGAATTTTCACAAATAACGATCAATCTTATAATTCTGAATAATCAAGTCATGCTGGAATATTTCCATCATGAATCAAATTAGTATTTCTCTCCTTTAAGAAACCTCTCAATCGAACTCGCTGCCCTATGCCCGGCAGCAATCGCCTCGATCACTGTAGCAGGACCGGTAACCGAATCACCCCCGGCAAAAACCTCGGGACGATTGGTTTGCCCGGTACGAGAATCGATATCAAACGAATTCCATTTATTGATGGACA
>JAFGSC010000021.1 GCA_016934875.1 Candidatus Atribacteria bacterium | reverse complement strand
TATGGTTCCATTGCTATTCGTTGTAACAAAGAGGATGCTAGAATCTATTTGGATGGACAATATAAAGGATTAACGGAAAAGAACGAGAGCGTTATATTAGAACAAGTAAAGGAAGGCTATCATGAAGTCAAGATTACCTTGAGTGATCATATTGACTGGTCTAGAGAAATAGAAGTAAAGCAAAACCAAAGAATCCAGCTAAACGTTACATTGGAAAAAGAGAAAGAGAATGGCAGATTAGAGATCACCTGTAATGTAGATAATGCTCGGATTTATCTGGATGGAAAATACCAAAAGAGGACCTCTTCAAACCGTAGTGTGGTTATTGATAATATTGAAGAGGGTAAATATGAATTGCGAATTACAAAGGAAGGTTATCGAGATTACATTGATACCATTAATGTTTATGCTGACCATACCTATCATGTCGATGTAACCATGCAATCAGAAGATAGGGAGGGTTCTATTGCCATTAATTGTAATGAAAACAATGCCAAAATATTCATTAATGGTATTTATAAGGCTACCACTTCCGTTAACCAGGCAAAGGTTATTGATGATTTAAAAGAAGGTTTGTATGAAATTACGGTCATTAAGGACGGGTATCATACTTGGCTGGATGAAGTCCGGGTTTATTCCGGAGAAACATCCTCTGTTTTTGTTGATTTGATGAAAATAAAAAATGAGTAAGCAAATATTGAAATAGGAAATAATAAAAGAACTACTCTGATGAAAATGTATAATCATAAAAAATGATGAATTAAATAATGTTTAATTATTGGAGGTAGAAACAGATGAGCGAAAAAATAGAAAAATTAGAAAAGCAAATGATGGGTTTTGGGAAAGAAACCCCATCCCTAATGGGTAGCTTTATGAAATTGGACCATGAATGCGTGAAGGATGGTTTGCTTAGCCATAAAATTAAGGAATTAATGGCTTTGTCGATAGGGATAGCAATAAGATGTGAATATTGTATTCGCTTCCATACCGCTGAAGCTGTGAAAGCAGGAGCAAACCGTGCTGAAATATTAGAAGCAGCAGGTGTTTCAGTATTTATGGGAGGTGGTCCTGCTGTTGCATATATTGCTGCAGAATTATTGCCTTTACTTGATGAAATGGGAGTAAAATGATGATTTAGGATAGGGAATATCTAGATGTAATAGAGAGAAACGCAAGGTTTCCGTATCCAAGTTTTGGATTAGTAAATTTCGTTTAGGGCAAGTTTATTATTTTTTTCTATTCAAAGCAGATTAGATCAAACTAATCTGCTTTTATCTTAATTAGGGTATATTAAAAAATGAGTTGAAATTCCTTAGTTGATTAACAATAGTGGGGAGAATCATATGTCGGATACAGACGTAGTTATTATCGGTGGTGGAGTTGGTGGATATGTAGCTGCCTTAAAAGGAGCACAATTGGGCTTGAAAGTGGTGTTGGTTGAGAAAGGGCAGATTGGTGGCGTATGTCTAAATTTGGGTTGCATACCAACCAAGGCATTGGTTAGTTCCGCACAGGTCTGGGAATTTTTTCAGCACGCTGCAGAATATGGGTTAACTGCTGAAAATGTTTCATTTGAGTATACTGAAGTTGTTAAACGTAAGGACCGAATAGTCCAGCATCTAACCAGGGGCGTAGAATCACTCTTAAGGGCAAGAAAAGTGCAAATAATCAAAGGAAGAGCTGAAATTGATAATCCGGGAGAAGTTACTGTATATCAAGAAGATAGTAAAGAGAAATTAAAAACGAGGAATATCATTATTGCGACCGGTTCAACTTTTCGAAAACTTGAAATTGAAGATATAGAAAAAAGCAAAAATATTATCAATACTGATGAGGTATTATCACTCGCGCAGCTACCCAGAGAGATGCTTATTATTGGAGCAGGTTATTCGGGAATAGAGTTTGCCTCTATTTTTAATAGTTTTGGCGTTCAGATTGAAATTGTTGATATCCTAACCAGAATTCTTTTGCCAGTTGATGCAGAGGTTGCTAATTCGTTATTTGAGGTTTTGAAAAAGAAAGGCATTCGTTTTTCACTGAATAGCAAGGTTCAAAAAATAGCTGAAAAAAACCAAAAATTATCTGTTTTAGTAAAAAATAATCAAGGTGAAAAAGAAATTTTAACGGAAAAAGTATTAATCTCTACAGGGAGGATTCCTGATTATGAAGGATTAAATCATCATGGGATAGGTATTGAGTTAGAAAATAACGGGATTAAAGTTGATCAATTTATGAGAACCAATATTCCTGGGATTTACGCTATTGGAGATGTGGTAGGCAAAAAAATGTTGGCACATGTTGCTTCTACGCAAGGCCAAATTGCTGTTCAACATATTGCTGGATTTCAGAAGCCCATGTCTTATCGCGTAGTGCCGTTTTGTGTTTTTTCAAATCCTGAAGTGGCTAGCGTTGGATTGAATGAAGATGAAGCAAAAGAAAAGTATCAAGATGTTAATGTATTTAAGTTTCCTTATTTAGCGAATGGAAAGGCATTGAGTATGAACGAGCAAGAGGGATATGTCAAAATGATTTCCAATAAAAAGAATAATAAAATGATTGGGGTTCATATTATCGGTGCACATGCTAGTGACCTGATTGCGGAGGCCTCATTAGCTTTACAAAAGGGTTGCAATGCCTTGGATATTGCTGAAACAATCCATGCTCATCCCACTCTTTCTGAAACATTTTTAGAAGCCGCAGAAGGCATACTTGGATATCCAATCCATGTAATAAAATCCATGAGATAAGCAATGAACCATGAAATTCGTTTCAAAAAATAATTTGTGATTTTACTAAATTTTTAGAGAAAGCGGTTGAAGTTAGATGAGAAAATGGAAATTTTTCGTTGTATTATTCATCATCGCAAGTAGTATCGCTGGATATATTCTATGGAGAACAGTGGTTTCTCCACAATTTTCGTTGAAACAACTAAAAAAGACGGTTTCTGAACAAAATACCATAGCATTTGAAAAATATGTTGATTTAGATCATCTCGTTGGTAGTATAATCACCCAAACTTGGCAATATTATGCTTCGGAGAAAGAGACAGAAGTGCGGTGGGACAATATTCGTAATGAAATTAGTCAGAGTATTCTATCTTTGGTGGCACCAAATCTTAAAGAGATGATTAAGAAAGAAGTGCTAAGATATGTTGGTACAGGCCAATGGAATGAGAAAAGAGAAGAAGATAAAGAAAGTATTTACTCATTCATTATTCAAATAATCAGGGAAAAAATCAATCCGGGCAATTGGGAATATCAGGTAATAAATTATTTAAAAATAGACGATAGTAATGCTTTTGTTGGGTTGACTTATTATGACAAATCTAAGTTTACTAATTTTCTGGTTGAAGTTAAAATGAGAAATATGAAAGGTTATTGGCAATTGATAGAAATTACAAATATTGCAGAATTGATTCCTTTAGTTCAAGCTCAGGAAGTATGGTAAGGATTGTTATTCCAAAAATACTCTGGATTGACTGATCGGCTGATTGTTATAATGAAAAAGGAAAGATTTGTTCATTCATGTATTTTTTAAATTTTTATAAAAATGATAGGAGGTTTTAGAAGTGGATTACCAGGAAATAAAAAGAATTCTCGGAGAGGATTCTAGCTATCTGCTAGATCATCAATGTGAAACTATTTCTAAGGAAAAAATTCATCTCCCAGGTCCGGATTTTGTGGAAAGAATTTTTGATTTATCTGATCGTTCATCACAAGTAAAGCAAAATCTGAAAACAGTGTTCAATCATGGAAGATTAAAAGGAACAGGATATCTTTCAATATTGCCGGTTGATCAAGGTATTGAACATTCTGCAGGAGCCTCTTTTGCTCCAAATCCAATATATTTTGATCCTGAAAATATAGTGAAGTTAGCCATTGAAGGTGGCTGTAATGCTGTAACTTCTTCATTGGGAGTCTTAGGTATGGTTTCAAGTAAATATTCAAACCAGATTCCTTTAATTGTAAAATTGAATCACAATGAATTGTTATCATATCCGAACAGTTACGATCAGAGAATGTTTGCATCCGTGGAACAAGCTTACTCAATGGGAGCAATAGGTATTGGTGCTACAGTTTACTTCGGTTCACCAGAGTCGAGAAGGCAGATCGAAGAGGTGTCCATTGCCTTTATGAAAGCTCACCAAATGGGGATGTTTACAGTTTTATGGTGTTATCTTAGAAATGAAGCGTTTAAGAAAGACGGTATTGATTACCATACCTCAGCTGATTTAACCGGTCAGGCTAATTATTTGGGAGCAACGATTGAAGCGGACTTAATCAAGCAGAAACAACCTGCCAACAATGGTGGTTTTCGTGCCTTTGGATTTGGTAAAACAAGCTCATTGGTTTATGACAAATTGACCACGAATCATCCCATTGACCTTACGCGTTATCAGGTAGCAAATTGCTATATGGGCAGAATAGGTTTAATCAATTCTGGTGGCCCATCAGGAGAAAATGATTTACAACAGGCAGTATCAACTGCAGTCATCAATAAAAGAGCAGGTGGTATGGGTATTATTTCCGGCAGGAAAACGTTCCAAAAATCGATGGATGAAGGAATTAATATTTTCCATGCCATTCAAGATGTATACCTGTGCAGTAAAATTGAAGTAGCTTAGCATAATCAATGAGTTTAGATAAGAACAATTATGCAATACGGGTTGGCGGAGTCTCTCTTAATCCATTTGTTTGGTGCTTTTGTATTTTAAAGCCAGCTCTTTCAAAAAAGCTCGTACTTCAGTAGATGACTGGATGTTGTATTTGGATGTGGAAATTCCTGGCCCAACTTTGATAGAGTAAGCAGATGCTGGTAAATGAGAAAAAGTTGGTTCGTCTGACCAGTCATCACCAATAGCTAAGATAAAATCCCAGTTTTTTTCAGAAATCCATTGGTAAGCTGCCAACCCCTTATTAATTCCAGTAGTTTTAATCTCGATGACCTTTTCTCCATGAATGACTTCTAAATTTAGGTTCGAGGTAAGATAAGTCAGTGAATCCATTAATTCCATAGCACGTGTTCTTCCAAAAGTTGGATCTGTATTTACGTAATGCCAAACGAGAGAATATTCTTTTTCCTGAATGAATGAGCCTGGGGTTCGATTAGTATATACTTCTAAGATAGGCTTTATTTGTTCTTTCCATTCTTTTTTCAATGGTTCAATTGTTTTCCATTCATTTGAGTCCTTTTTTAGCCAGGCTCCGTGTTCGGCAATAAGGTCTACTTGTGTACTTTGAAACCATTCCTCTAATAAATTTTTCTCTCGGCCGCTGACGATAACGACCTTATTCTTAGGGTCATGGATTAGGAGGTTAATTGTATGGATAATTTCTGGGGAAGGTTCGTATTGTTTGAATTTATAATATTTAGGAGCGAGAGTACCATCATAGTCTATTAAGAAAAGGCGTTGGTTACTTTGTTTGTATTTCTTAATGATTTTTAACCTATTCTTGGGGGATAAAAATTTAGCTGATAAACTTTTTTGGGTATTTTTTATTTTAATTAAATTTTCCTTGAAATCTTCAGACCACTTCTTAACGTCATAAGTCTTAAGGCGTTTTTGCATACTTAGAATTCTTTTCAACTGTTCTTTATCATCCATGTTTAATGCATATTTTATTGCCCAAGAGATTTGGGTGCAATTATTGGGATTAACAATAAGCGCTTCACTCATTTCGTTGCCAGCCCCAGCCATTTCACTTAAGATTAAGACTCCTGTTGCGTCTTTCTTTGTAGCAATGTATTCTTTGGCAATCAGATTCATTCCATCTTTTAGGGGAGTTATTAGAGCAATATCTGCAGTATAGTACAAAGCAGCTAATTCATGGAAAGGTATGGAACGATAAAGGTATAGGATGGGAGACCATCCTAATTTCCCAAATTTTCCGTTGATATAGCCGATCATTTCATCAACTTGCTTCTTTAAATTCTGATATTGAGGAACATCAGTTCTAGATGGAACTGCAACAAGGATCATCGTAACTTTTTCCCAATATTCAGGGTTATCTTCTAGAAAAGTTGAAAATGCTTTTAATCTTTCAGGTATTCCCTTAGTATAGTCTAAACGGTCAACAGAGATAATGATTTTATTATGACTCACTTGTTGTCTGATTTTTTGTATTTCATTTTTAGTTTCCTCTTGATCGGTAGAATAAAAATAACGATCAAAATCAATACCCATTGGGAAGGAATCCACTTTAATCATTCGATTTTGATAATTCACATGGCCTAAACTATTTTCATAACCTCTTAAACGAAGAATGGAATCGAGAAAGTTTCGCACATAATCGTAAGTATGAAAGCCAATTAAATCAGCTCCCATTAATCCTTCTAATATTTCTCTTCGCCATGGAAGTAGTCTGAAAATCTCAGTTGGTGGAAACGGGATATGCAAGAAAAATCCAATGCTCAAATTGGGCAACCTTTTCCTAAGTAAATTTGGTAGAAGCATTAAGTGATAATCATGAATCCACAAGATATCATTAGGCTTGATAATATCAAGAATCGTTTGGCAGAAAATTTGATTTACTTGGCGATAAGATTCCCATAAGTGATTATCGTAAACGGTAAACTGCGTAAAGCAATGAAAAAGAGACCAAATGGTTTTATTGCTGAAACCATTATAGTAATCTTCAATTTGGGACTGAGATAAAAGTACCGCATAGTTTCCCATCTGTTCCATCTTTTCAAAAAGATCAGATTTTTCTTCTGCAGATAGTTGTTCTCTGGATATACCTGGCCAACCAACCCATAAGCATTGATAATCCTTTTGAAAAGATGACATACCCGTTGCAAGTCCACCTACACTTTGTTGATAAGTAAGTTTATCTTTGACTTTCTTTACTGTTACTGGAAGACGATTGGACACGATAACAATGCGTGACATCAAATCCTCCTTTAGGCTAGGCCTTTTAGAAAAAGTATGTTTGTCAGATAATTTTTGAAGATGAAAAAACAAAAAACTAAAATAGGAACAACTCCTATTGTCTTAATTTTAACATATTTTGGGAATCTTGGATATAAAAGTGCCTGAAGTATATTTAAGAATGAGGCTTAAAGAAACTTATTTTATATCAAAAGCTTAATCTGCCAATACCTTGTGATCATCGGTAACGATGCAATATTTTGGAAAAAGTGATAAAATAAAAAAGTATTAAAGGATAAGCTATTTCAAGCCTATAAATAAAAAAGAGGGGGTGATAATCGATTGTTCATTTTTTACCTTTTTTAAACAACTGTTAAGTAAGAAGTGAGGAGGTTTAATAATGTTTAAAAAGATTTTTCTTCCAATATTTACATTAACTTATTTGATGATAATCATCGTTTCAGGGAGTGCCGGGCAGAACGTAACCGTGATGGGTGTCTGGACAGGGGCTGAAGCCGATGCCTTTGCCAAGATGATAGCCCCCTTTGAGGAGGAGACAGGTATAAAAGTGGAATTTACCGGTACTCGTGATTTGCCTGCTATTTTAACTACCAGAGTAGAGGCAGGAAATCCTCCGGATGTTTCTGTCATGCCTAATCCGGGACAGATGATGGAATTTGCCAAAGACGGGAAACTGGTACCTTTAGCCACTTTTATGGATAGAGAGACATTGCTTTCTGAATATTCTGAAGCATGGCTTGATCTGGGTTCCCATGACGGACAACTTTATGCTGTATTCATTTCTGCCGATCTCAAGAGCATGGTCTGGTATAGTCCGAAAGCCTTTGCTGCTGCCGGATACGAAGTTCCCGAAACATGGGAAGAACTGATGGCTTTATCAGACCAGATGATTGCAGACGGCAATACTCCATGGTGCATTGGAGTGGAATCAGGCGCAGCCAGTGGGTGGCCGGGTACGGATTGGATCGAGGACATTATGTTGAGAATAGCCCCTCCGGAGACCTATGATGCCTGGGTTAACCATGAAATAGCCTGGACTAATGAAAAGGTAGCGGAAGCTTTTGAAATTTTTGGTGAAATTGCCCGTAGCGATAAATATGTCTATGGCGGACCAAATGCCGTATTGACCATTAATTTCGGGGATTCCCC
>JAFGSC010000020.1 GCA_016934875.1 Candidatus Atribacteria bacterium | reverse complement strand
ACCGGGTAAATTCCAAACGTGGCACTCAATTCCGCATCTGGGCAACCAACGTCTTAAAAGAACATCTTATCAAAGGTTATACTATCAATGAAAAAAGAATGCGCGAAGACCGGGCTAAATTAATAGAATTCCAAAAAACCTCAAGAATTATGGAAAGACTCCTGCAGAATAAAGCCTTAGATTCAACAGAAGCCACTGGGTTATTAAAAGTAATTCTTGATTATCAAAAAGCCCTGCATTTGCTCGATGAATATGATTTACACTGCCCCTCTCTTATATTTTGTGGTCAAGAATCATTCTTTCATCGATGGGAATAAGCGAATTGCTGCATCTTTATTCCTCTGGTTTTTAAATGAAAATAAAATTCTATATAAAGAGGATGGCAGTAAGCGTCTTGCGGATAATGCCCTGGTAGCTTTGACCTTGTTGATTGCTGAAAGCAGAGCAGAAGAAAAAGATACTATCGTTAAAGTCATTGTAAATTTGATCAATCAAAATAATTGAGAAGTAATAGAATTTGAATTCGGTAAATTCTTTACAGCAACTATCCAAAGGAAAATAATCTATGAATATGGAAAAATATTGATATTTAAAAGAGGGGATGGAAATGCCGGAAAAAAATATAACAAAGTCATTTGATAAAAAATTAATTGACTTGCTAAAAACAGATTCGCGTTTTGTGGATGACGAGGGGGAATTGATTAAGGCGGCAGTGATTGATCGTGCCTGGAAAATTGATCATGATTTGGTAAAGTTATTGCTTTCTGAGCCGGAAATAGAAAAAAAATTCTTTGATGAGATTGAAGGGCATTGGATTTTTAATATAAATACCTTTATTGAATATATATCTGATAAAAACTTTCTTGCCAATTCTTATACCCGATTCCGCAAGAAGATAGGTTTAAATATTGACAGCAAATTCTTGCGCGAACGTGCTGAAGTGTCTCTTGTCTGGCCTTATAAGGATTGTGTCTTGGAAGGCGGGCAGACCAAAGAAGAAGATAAACGAAAAGAGATTTTCTTTAATGAAGTATTAGTACAAGATGAGATTGACCGATTGTTTGACCAGAAGGTATTTACCAATTGGAAACGTTATACTTCTGGAGGTGAGCGGGAAGTAACAGAAATCAAACGTGATGAAAATGGCACATTAAAAGAAAACCTAATTATCAAAGGTAATAATCTATTATCAATGCATACGCTAAAAACCCAGTTTCGAGGAAAAGTAAAACTGATTTATATTGACCCACCGTATAACACTGGAAATGATTCTTTTGGTTATAACGATAATTTCAATCATTCGAGCTGGTTGACTTTTATGAAAAACCGTTTGGAAGTAGCAAAGGAGTTATTACATAAAAGTGGCGCAATTTTTGTCCAGATTGATCATCATGAGTTTGGTTACATAAATATTTTAATGGATGAGATTTGTAGAAAAGAAAATAAGGTTCAATTGATTTCTGTAAAAACCGCATCTCCAGCGGGATTTAAAACTGTTAATCCCGGGCCAATAGATGTAACAGAATATATCTTATTTTATACAAAATCAAAGAAGGATTTTAAATTTAAAAAAAATTATACAACAGTACGTTATCATGAGAATTATAATCTGGTCATACTAAATAAAAATGAGGATCCAGAAAAGTGGATTTTAAAATCTATCAAAGAGGTAGTTTTAGGTGAAAATGGAATAGAAATTAAGGAATCATTAAAGACAACATACAAACAGGTCGAAAAAAAATGGGGTAAATATTGGAAAATAATATTAAATGAATTAATTGCTGATTACGCACTAAGAAATTCAGAAAAAGTTGTTAGTATTAGAGACCCGCATAAACCTACCGAAAAACTGAAATTAATTCTTAATGAATCTAAAAAACAAAAAAATAAGATATTTATTTATGAGAAAAATACGGGAAGTAAGTGCGACGTAGGTTATGTGATTAATGGGGGAGCGCTAGCTTTCTACTCAAATAAAATAAAGAATATTGATGGTAAATTAACACCTACTGAATTACTAACAGATTTTTGGGATGATATTAGTTGGGCAGGAATTGCAAAAGAGGGCGGAGTGAGATTAAAGAATGGGAAAAAACCGGAGAAACTAATACAAAGAATAATTGAGATGACAACTGAACCAAGTGATATTGTTATGGATTATCATATGGGAAGTGCACAACCTGTGCAGTCGCTCACAAAATGGGGCGACAATATATCGGAATTGAACAATTAGATTATGAGAAAAATGACAGCGTTGTCCGCCTGCAGAATGTTATCGGCAAGCGAAAAAATACTAGTTTAATTGAGGAATACGAAGATTATGATAAAACCGGTATTTCTAGATCTGTTAACTGGAAGGGGGGTGGTGATTTTATTTATTGTGAACTGATGAAATATAACGAAGTCTTTATGGATAAAATTCAATCTACCAAAACTTCTAATGAATTATTAGAAATTTGGAGAGACATTGCTAAAAACTCATTTCTTAACTGGTATGTAAATCCTGAAATACCTGAAGAAGCAGTCAATAACTTTACCGAAATTGGAAGATTTGAAAATGGATTGGAAAAACAGAAAAAGCTGTTGGCGGAACTTCTAAATAAAAATCAATTGTACGTTAATTTATCTGAAATTGATGACGGAGATTTTAAGGTGAGTGAAGATGATAAGAAATTAAATCAGTCATTTTATGGGGAGGCTTACAATGACTGATAAATTTCTGTATGAAGAGCTGGATGCTGTATCCAAAATGGGATTTTTAAAAAAAGAAATTCCGGACTTTCTCAAGGATAATCTAAATCCTAAATTTAAACCGCGCCCTTATCAAATAGAAGCCTTCTCCCGTTTTTTTCACTGTTTGGATAATGATTTTCCCGGTAAGGACTGGCCTTTGCATTTTCTCTTCAATATGGCCACTGGTAGTGGTAAAACGTTGATCATGGCAGGATTAATACTGTATTTATACGAGAAAGGTTATCGGAATTTTCTCTTTTTTGTCAATTCGACCAATATCATAGAAAAAACAAAGGATAATTTTCTTAATCCTTTATCTTCCAAGTTTCTCTTCAAGGAAAATATCCGCATAGGAACCAGAAGAGTCAAAGTAGCTCCGGTTATCAACTTTGAAGGTGTAAATGACAAGGATATTAATATTTGTTTTACCACTATTCAAAAACTGCATTCTGACCTGACAACCGAAAAAGAAAATTCAATTACTTATGAGGATTTTAAAAATAAAAAGATTGTACTGCTTTCTGATGAGGCACACCATATCAACACTCAAACTAAAACACAGTTAGAATTATTTAAAAACTGGGAAAATACGGTGGAGCAAATATTTAAGCAAAATGAGGATAACCTACTTTTAGAGTTTACTGCCACACTGGATTATTACCATAAAAATATTGTAGAAAAATATCGCAATAAAGTTATTTATCGTTACGATCTTCGTCAATTCCGAAATGACGGCTATTCCAAAGATGTCTATATTGTACAGGTTGATTTTGAAGAGAAAGAGCGTATTCTTCAGGCATTGATTTTAAGCCAATACAAACAGGAAGTGGCGGCGAAACATCGGATTAACCTGAAGCCGGTTATTTTATTTAAAGCCCAAAAAACCATTGCCCAATCACTGGAAAATAAAGCGAATTTTCATAAACTGATGGATAGTCTTTCGGGTAATGATATTGAGAGGATTCGTAAAAAATCAGATATTCCCTTAGTAAAACGAGCATTTGTTTTTTTTGATGAAAACAAAATTAGCTCTAAACAACTGACAGAAAGGCTGCGCCGAGAGTTTGATGAAAGCCGATGTATTTCAGTAAATGAAGAAAAAGAAAAGGAAAATCAACAGATTCTTCTTAATTCCCTCGAGGATAGAGATAATCAAATACGGGCAATATTTGCTGTACAGAAATTAAATGAAGGATGGGATGTTTTGAATTTATTTGATATTGTCCGTTGCTATACTACCCGTGATTCCAGATACGGAAAACCCGGGAAAACAACAATATCAGAAGCACAGCTTATCGGACGTGGGGCGCGATATTTCCCTTTTGTTACTAGAGAAAACAATGACTGTTTTATCCGAAAATTTGATAAAGACCTAAGTGATGAAATGCGGGTATTAGAAGAGCTTCACTACCACAGTATTAACGATTCCCGTTACATTTCCGAGCTTCGTACAGCACTCATTGAAGAAGGGATGATGGATGAACGGGAAATTGAAAAGGAACTGAATCTAAAAGAGTCTTTCAAGGAAAGTGATTTTTATAAATATGCCCTATTTTATATCAATGAGCGGATAAAGAATAATTATGAATATGTTAAATCATTTGCCGATCTTGGCGTAAGTAAAAAAAATTATGTTCACATGATAGCAAGCGGGCATGGATTGACAGAAGCCTTGCTTAATGGGAACGGAAATGTGAGAGCTGTTGCTGAATCGACTCAAAAAGACATAAAAGTTAGGAATATTCCTCTCCATATTACTTACAATGCTATTTCTAAAAATTCATTTTATACTTTCCGGTCTCTAAAACATTATTTTCCGCACATTAAATCAATAAGAGAATTTATTAATGCAGATAGATATTTGGGAGGGCTTGAAATTATCTTCCAAGGTGATTCGGCAGAAATTTATAATTTATCTAATGAAGCACAGCTTAATGCTTTAACCGGATTACTTAGCCAAATTGAAGCGGAAATCCGAAAAAATATTACCGAATATAAAGGAACTGAAAAATTTAAACCGAATAATGTTTCTTCTGTTTTTCACAATAAAGTGTTGAAGCTGCTTCAGGAAAATGAAAGAACAAATGGGGACGAACAATATATATCTGATAAAGATTGGTATGTTTTTAATGCTAATTACGGGACCAGTGAGGAAAAGGCATTTGTTAGGATGTTAGACCGCCAGATGGATATATTAAAGCAAAAATATGACGGGATATATCTTATCCGCAATGAAAGGCATTTTAAAATTTATAGTTTCTCTGATGGACAGGCATTTGAGCCTGATTTTGTTTTGTTCCTTCAGGAGAAAAACGGCAAAATGCTTACTTATCAAATATTCATTGAACCAAAGGGTAAACACCTGAAAGAGTATGATAAATGGAAAGAGAAGTTTTTGAAAGAAATAAATGAAAAATACAAAGATGAGATATTAGAGTTTATAACAAAGCGAAAAACACAAAAATACAGGATTATTGGTGTACCCTTCTATAACAACACAGATGAAAACCAATTCAAACAAAGTCTATATGAAGCGATAGAAGATTGAAATTTAAAGTGTAGAAAAGCACTAAAAGTAATAAAATATTTTATGCTTGTTACCTTATGCGGATCAAGTCATTATGAAATTGTGAGGAAAATAATGAAAGTTTCTAAACTGACTATTAAACAGTTATCAACAATTATAAACGGGGATTGTAGATATACTCCATATTTAAGTGGAGCAGATTTGGTTAAGTTGTTTAATCGTCATGGATTTAGAGATGTTTATGAATCAGGATTCCCATCAAGATGGGTTTATGTTGAAGAAAATATGAAAAAATTAAATGGTTCACTTGAGTTTGCGAAAGTTATTGAGGAAATTCTTGATCCGAGATCATTTTATGGTACTGAGTTTAAAGCGTCGATAGCAGTTGATAAAATAAATGAAATAATTTCATATGACGGATATAAGGTTATAGGAAAGGGTAAAAAATATAAAATTGTTAATGAAGAAGGCATTAACATTGAACCTGAATCTCTTGAGAGATATGAAAATGATTTTTTATCCGATCAGATAAAAAAATGTGATGATAAAATATTGGAAGGAGATTATGATGGCGCTATAACTAACGCAAGAACCTTAACGGAAACTGTAATTGTGGGCATTCTCTCGAAATACGATCCAGAGTATAGATATAAAGGAAATTTAATTTCTGGATATGGAAGAATTAAAAAATTATTAAAACTCGATCCCTCGGATAATAATTGTCCGGATTCAATAAAACAAATATTATCAGGATTAATGTCAATTATAAATGGTTTAGCGAATATGAGAAATGAAATGAGTGATGCACATGCCAGGCGATATAAACCAGAAAAACATCACTCAAAATTAGCGGTTAATTGTAGTAAAACATTATCTGAATTTTTAGTTGATACTTTAGGAAAACAATATAATGCAGAGTAATAAAAGCTTTCAAAAATGGAGCCACATAAAAGAACAAAGAACGGTTCTCCGTTCCTATTTACTATCTTTAAAACCCTTTATTTGTAAGGGTTTCAGACCCCCTTCAGGCATGCCCTAAAAACGCACGGAGAGTGCCTTTAAACGCACTTCAATTTTCGAAAAATCAGCCATTGCGACCCCCATTTTTGGCCTATTTTTGCCTCCCTAAAATCCTAAAATCCTTATGAATAGCCACTTTCAGATTTTGAGATAATGGAATTTTAGTTAAAAAAGTGCCATTTTTTAGGGGTAAAGTAAAGTATCAGTTAAGGCAAAATTTGCTCGTAGAAGCAATTCTCGCATTATTCTCTTAAAACCCTTATTATACAAGGCTTTCAAGAGGTTATTTTTCCACATGTTTTACACATTTTACCCATTTATAACTAAATATGCTTAGTTTTAATCCCTCTGCTATTGCGAGAACCCATTCTTTTCCCTTCCATTGAGTGACTAATAACTTTTTGCTTGGAGGAAAAATAGGGACAGACACCTATTTATTTAAGATAATAAAATAGACAATAAGAATATTTCTTCTGGAAAGTATGTGAAGTTGTGAAGTCTACACTCGGGAATCTTTATAAATCTTATTTTTACAGAAGTTTGATTTATAAATAAAATTGTGGTATTATTTTTATGAATTATCAAATAAAATAAACGTATTTTGGTGTAAATATCATTATGATAAAATAAGTAGCTATATTATCTAAGATTAATCTTAAAGGTAACTATCTATCTTTACCCCCAAAGACACACAAAGAGATATTCTCTATCCAAACCAATCATCCATCTTCCAACTTTGTATATGTACGTAAGCAAAATTAAATATTTTTTTCGGTATCAGGGCAACGAAAGAGATCTTTTCTTAATAAAATGGAGAAAAGTAACCGAAGAACCAAGATAGTAAATGTATCCCAACTTTCAAAAAAAGTCCGCAGTAAGAGACACACTCCTTATTTTTTTTGCTCTTTCTTTTTTATTATCTTAATTTTTATGATTCTAACAACCAGAGAAATAATTCTTGAATCCAAGATTCCAGAAATCTTTTCTCTTTGAGAATAAAGAAAAAAAAAGGGGGGGGGTGATAGATATTTCTATTAGTTTAGATTTACTCTGTTATTGAAATGATGATTCAACTAAAATACTTTTCTTCGATTAATTTTAAGGAGGTTTATTTACCATGAAAAAAATGATATTGATTAGCTTATTATTGGTTGTAGTTTTAATGTTTAACGGTTGTTTTCTGTTTCCGTCTAAGATGGATATCGTTGATACAGCGATAGAAAATGGTAATTTTACGACACTTGTTACGGCTTTAACGGCAGCCAATCTCGTTGAAACCTTGAGGGGTACAGGTCCTTTCACTGTCTTTGCTCCGGATGATGATGCTTTTGCCAAGATTAATACTACAACCCTGAATGCTTTACTTGCCGATGTTCCTACTTTGAGTAAAATCTTGACATTCCATGTGGTCAGTGGTAAGTATTTGGCAGCTGATGT
>JAFGSC010000188.1 GCA_016934875.1 Candidatus Atribacteria bacterium | reverse complement strand
TTTTAACGAAACCCCATGTCCATTTTTAATGCCCGATAATTATTGTATGGTATATGAAAGCCGGCCCAAAGCCTGTAGGGAATACCCACACACCGACAGGCGGCGAATGGTGCAAATATTAAAGCTTACCCAAAAAAATTGCGAAGTGTGCCCTGTAGTGTACGCAATTGTAAAAGACTTAATGAGCGGGGATTGGTAAAATATTTACATTTGGCCAGCATTCAGCTTAAATAGCATTTATCAATTACCTTTTTTATTGGTGGTAATGGCTGTACCTATATGTTTTCACTCATTAAAGGAATATCTAAAAATATGTGAGGTGATTTTTTGCAACAACGAAGCATTTGATTGTATTTATGACCATCGAGAAAAAGCATTATAACAGTTTATTTTTTATTCAATAATAATTGGGCGCTATTTTAATCGAAATAAAATTATTTTATTAAATTAGTCGTGTTTTAAAAAAAAGGATAAAGGTGTATAAACATTTTTGCCTTTGGTTCTTTGAAGCATGTCTTTGTATTTTAGTGTGTTATGTCAATTATAAATAAAGTGGCAAGCGTACCTGTTAAAAAGCTTCTTTTGCAAAAAAATCAATTGTTATAGTTTGAAAAAATACTTTGCCTAAAACTTTGGTAAGCAAAAACTGAACAAAAACATTTTAAAAGGTAGGGCGTGTTTTAAAAAAATGGATGTATGTAGGAGTTAGCAAAAATTGTAAGTCAAAAATCGCATAGATATGAAAATTGGAGATAGTGTAAGAGTAAAAAAAGGAGTAAAATCGCCTGATTATGAAGAATTATTTATTGAAGGATGGATTGGAAGAATTATTGAAATAGATGAAAATACTTTGACTATTGAACTTGATAGTATTACTCTTTCCGAATTAAAAGAAGATTATATAATTGACAGCTTTATGAATGATTTCGAATACAAATTGATTTGCCTTGAAATTGATGAAGTCGAAAGTGTCAAACCAAGAGATTCTGAAAATGATACCTTAAAGAAACAAATGGAAATTAATGCTCAGTACTCTTTTGATGAGGAGGAAAAAAGAATTAGTGAAATTTTGAAATCAGATGACATTTCTGTTAATGAGGAGAATCTAAATCGGTACTTTAATTTTTTGAAAACAAACTTAAAGACACCTTGTATGCTAACAGGGATGGAAGATTTCGATTGGGAAGAACCTTACATCTTAGGTGGTTGGAGTAAAAAAGAATATGAAAAATTAAAGAAAACAATCCCATCATATACTGATAATTTTGAATTCATTAAATTGGAAGAAGAATATGATGATTGGAAAGGAATTTATACAAGTGTCAAAAGAATCTCAGACGAAAAAATCTTCACTATTCCCCTATGGGATTTGGTAGTAATGGATAAAAGGAATTCCAATTTTCAGATTGTAACTGATTATGCATCCTGGATGACTAATAATAGATAATAACAAAAACAGCAAAATATATGTCAATTGCCATTTTTCATTCGGATTATGTAACCAACTGCGCCGCTTCAACTGCTGTGTGTTTTGACAGGAAAGAAGCCCGCACCCGATAGCTATCGGGTCTAAGGAACTGCATATGTTTGTAGAACGTTGTGGCAAGCGGAGTGAAAATTGCTCAATGACAATAAAACTAATTTAAAAATATAATGGAATCAAATTACCATACAGCACCATACATTGATAATTTAGTTAAATCTTGCCAGAGTTACCCTGAAGTTAAAAATGAGATCAATATTAAACGATTAGATGTTATTTTCAAATCGATATGTTGTTTAGAAAAACAGGGTGATGACGAATATCGAAGCATATGGCTTTCTGCTAAACGTGGTAGGGTTGAAGATTTTGGCGATTACAATGAATATTTAGAAAATGAAGAAGTCAATAACATGAAAGATTTTGAAGATTTATGGCAGTATTACTATCCTGATGAAATGAAGTGGTATAATTTTGCGATTTCAAAATACGCAGATATTCATTATTTTTATATTGATTCAAAGTTAACTTTTCAATTTAAATTAGATGAATCAAATCAAGAGGATTGTTTTGATTTTCAAACAAGTTTAGCCGAATGGCTATTAAAGGAAACAGAGCAAACATTAGTTTTTATTAAAAATAATGTAAAAAGTTATAACGATTTCATTAATTCTAATTTACCATACAGAAAACGTACAGGTCGCATATTAAGAAGCGATTTCTGGACAATATTCCCGGAATTTGGGCAAGAATTTTATAATGCAATTAGCCCTGATATTATTGAAATTCTTAATAAAGTTAAAGTTCAATCAGAATCAAATACCTTCAAATATTTAACAGCGATTAGTTCTGGAGACTTTTTTCGTTTTTGCGAAATTGGATACGATGCAAACAAGTATTTTGATAAATATGATAAAATTTTGACTGCAAAAGAAAAATATATTGAAATGGCTGATGGTAGAGATTGCGGACTTACAATGCTGAATGAAAAATCATATAAAGATTTTAGTAAATGGTACGAAACAGAAAAGAATTGTGGTGGACACCCATGGGAGATATGTCGAGGAGGTAACTCTACACATATTTCTCTTTACATTTGTCAAGACAAAAATGGTTGGTATCTTAGATTAGAAGGTACTAGCAGAGCAAGAGTAATAGAAACGATAAAAATTGCCATTGCTTTTTATAAAAAGGAGATTCCATTTATACTTGTGAAAGCAGAAGAAATTTGTAGAATGGCAAGTGGGGTTGATTATATAGGAATTGTCCCAGAAAATGTTACTCCCCGTTATTGTCATTCCTATTTCCCCGCAGAGGATAAAATTATTGATTTTATGAATTTAGGTACTGAAAAAATCAATCAAATTATTAAAAAGACATTTTGGTATCCATTACCAGAAGTACATTTAATAGGATAAAATAGAGGACAAATAAAAAAAAGAGTTTATCAACCGTTGGCGTGAATGATCCTATGAATGAATTGGTATTGCTTGTTCAAGGGAAAATTAAAAATTAACTGAACTGAAAGAATTGCTTCTTTCGAAATTAGCGACAGTAGAATAATATGAAATTTAAAAAACTCATACAAAGCAATTCATGGCTAAGTGTTGAAACAATACTTTTGCATTTGTATCCCAATGAAGATAAAAACCTTTCGGGATACCGAAAAGTATTTGAGAAACTTTTATATATGCATCCCGAAGATTCAGATATTATAATTGCTGTAGCGCATCAAAAAGACGATTTTGATGGAGAGGAGTATGTTGATGTTTCGGGGAAATATGCTAATCCAAAAAATGAAGAGGAAGAATTTTCGCTGGCTATTGAGTTTACACCCTGGAATAAATGGTTAGGCATGGAAATTAGCCCGGAAAGTTTACTTCATTTTTCAGAATTGGAAATCATTTCGCATTGCTTGTACGAAATGACCTTCATAGGTTTTGAAGAAAAGGAAATACAGGAAGAGCTAAAAAGCATTGAGAAAAGTATTGAAGACTACAAAAACATGACCGATGAAGAAAAGAAGGCAAATACAACTTCGTTGGAAGAACTTATGTAAGATTTGGAAAAAGATGAAACTGAAGAAGATTGAAACAAATGCCAAAAAGTGAATAAGCAAATAATGGATAAGAATTTACACGACCTGGCAAAATCTGTTATTGCCCTGCAAAAAGAGGCAGTCAAACAAACTTTATTGGTTTACAGACCGAAAGTTGAGCTGTTAATAAATTCCAACAGCAGCGACAAATATGAAATTGAACATACATTAGATGCGCTTTGCGAGGTGGCTTTTGACAATGAAGTGTTATTTTTATTCAAAAAACTTTGTCGTTATTATTATACTATTGACCCGGTGGCTACTGCACAACAAATACAGTTTTACAGGGAAATGTGGGAAAATGAAGAAAAACCAGGATAATGGCTGAAAAACAAAACAAAGAAACTACCTATATTCAAATTGCAGTTTAAAAAAGGTTTATTTGAGCTCGTTTTTCACCAAAAATCAGCTCTGGAATTATTTTTTTTTAGACAGACTGCCGTTATAAGCCATACAACCGCAGTACATTTATTATTATACCCGATAAGGTTTATTTGGCATACTTTGGTTTTAATTATACCCGAACGGGTGTAATAATTAATAAATCATTCATTTTTATACCCGATAAGGTGTAATATTCAGGGAATATATTAATTTTATACCCGATAAGGTATAAAACTACATTGATGAGTCAAGATTTAAGCAAATTTATAAAGGAGAAGCGTAAGGGTTTAAGGCTAACACAAATTGAGCTCTCTGAAAAGGCGGGAGTTGGAATTAGATTTGTTCGGGAACTTGAGGGAGGAAAAAAAACATTAAGAATAGATAAAATCAACCAGGTCTTGGATCTTTTCGGATATGAACTAGGTCCGATTGTTACCGATAGAAATACAAGAGATGATGAGAAAAGCTAAAGTCTTCATGCACAATGACTGGGCTGGTACCCTAATTGAGGATTCAGAGGGTTATCATTTTAAATATGAGAGCAACTATCTAAAGAAAAAGGATCCGGAACCTATTAGTTTAACTTTACCGATAAGTCAGGATAAATATTCTAGTAAAGTACTATTCCCATTTTTTGATGGATTAATTCCTGAAGGATGGCTATTGGATATAGCTCAAAAAAATTGGAAGTTAGATATTCGGGATCGTATGAGTATTCTATTACAAACTTGTCGCGATTGCATTGGGGCTGTATCTGTTGAACCATTAGATTCCTAACAAATGAAAAAGAACAAATGCCTATATTGCTATAAAGAAATTCTCGATACAGAAGAAAACAATCAGACGGAATATCATAAATCATGCAGTAGGAAATTCTTTGGTAAGCCTATTCCTCCCATTCTTGAGTATACTCAGGCTGATATGCTTCATCTTGCCGAGAAGGTAATTAAGAGTCATAAGACTGTTACAGGGGTTCAGCCTAAATTATCCCTAACAAGTAAAAAAATGACAGACAACTCTGTAGTCGAAAGATTCACTATTGTGGGTCTTTGGGGTGGCTATATACTAAAACCTCAAACTGAGCTTTATGAACAGTTGCCAGAAATTGAAGATCTGACAATGCATTTGGCATCATTAACAAAAATAAAGACTGTTACACACTCATTGATTAGACTCAAATCAGGAGAGCTTGCATATATCAAAAAAAGAATCGATAGGATAAAGGATAAAAAACTTCACATGGAAGACATGTGCCAAGTAACAGAAAGACTAACTGAGCATAAATATATGGGATCACATGAGCAGATTGCTAAGGCACTCAGAAAGTATTCTAATACTCCTGGTTTAGATGTAATTAACTATTATGAGTTAGTAGTTTTTTGTTTTTTGACCGGAAATAATGACATGCATCTAAAAAACTTCTCATTAATAAAATCTAAGGATCTGAAATATAATTTTGCTCCTGCATACGATTTGGTCGCTTCTGAACTTGTTGTAGAAGGAGATGACGAAGAATTGGCATTAACTCTGAATGGTAAAAAGAAGAAGTTGAAAAGATCGGATTTTAGCATAGCCATGAAATCAGGTGGGATAAATGATAAATCGATTGAAAACATATTTTCGAAATTTGAAAAAGCTTTAGAATCATGGTATTCACTCATTGATGATAGTTTCCTAAGTGATATCTTTAAGGAGAAATATCGTAACATGATAAATAAAAAATTTAAACAACTCGACTTATTGTAGCACTGCCCCTAATAAATAGGAATATGAGCGGCGCGCAGCGATAGATACGAAAGTCCTACGCATAGTCGTAAGCACATTGAAAAAGCCCTCGCGAGCCAATGCTCAATCCAAAGACTTGCAAATATTGCTTCGCCCAAATTCGGTAGCCCAAATGAACTCGTGGGGCGATTGGTTTTTGGTGCAAGGTAATAAGCAAGAAAAATTGTGCTATACAAGCAGAATTGTTTAAATTTGAAAAAAAAACATAAAGTATGAAGGCACCATATTTATTCATTTTGTTTTTTATTTTGGCTTTTGCACTTAGCCAATGTAAAACAGATCCATTAAACAGTGAGGAAGAAAAGCTGGTTATGGAAGGTGATGCAAATGAGCCAATGCGCTTGTTCGTAATCGACAATTATTCCGACTCGTTGCTGTTGAGGCAAAAAGCCCGGAACATCAATAAAAAGGATGTGAACCACCCGCAAATACAACATTTAAAAAAGCGAATGCTTGCAACTGTAACCGATACCTTAAATCCGGGGGTTGGTATTGCGGCTCCACAAGTAGGAGCGAGCGTTCAAATGATTTATGTACAGCGTTTCGATAAAGAAAATGAACCATTCGAAATATATTTTAACCCTGTAATCGAAATTTATGGCGATAGCATCAACGCCGGTATGGAAGGTTGTTTAAGTATTCCGGGATACAGGGGCAGGGTAGAACGATCGCAAAATGTAAGCATATCGTACATCGATAGCACCGGTAAACATCATCGCGAAAACATAAACGACTTTACTGCTGTTATCTTCCAGCACGAAATCGACCACCTGAACGGAACATTGTATTTCGATCACATTTACAATGGTTTTAACGCGCTATTGAAAGTTGAATAATATTCGTAAACATTTCAAAACAAAAAATATCATGAATAACAAAAAAACCGTTGCCATTATTGTTGGCGTAGTTGCATTAATGTTGTTGTTAATATTTGGTAATCGTACCTTCATTATATTGAAAGAAACAGAAAGAGCCATTTTGTTTAGGCCATTCTCCGATGGTTTAAGTAAAGACAGGGTATTTGCTCCCGGCTTTCATGTAATAGCTCCTTGGAATCGTGTAATTAAATACGAAGTGTCGGAACAGCAACGCGAAGAGCGTATGGATGTTTTGGACAAAAGCGGTTTGTCAATTACCATGGATGTTACGGTAAGGTTCCTTCCAATTCCTGAAAAAGTTGGATACTTGCACGAACAGTTTAAGGGGGCTTATATTAATAACCTGGTTGTGCCCGAAGTGCGTTCATCGGTGCGTAAAGTAACCGGCAGGTTCACAGCCGAAGAGATTTATTCGACCAAACGTAACGAAGTTGAAAAAGCAATTATTGATGAAACGGGTTTGGTTTTAACCAATAATAACATTCAAATGAGGGCTTTGCTTATCAGGTCGATCAACCTGCCCGATCAAATCAGAACTGCTATCGAAAATAAATTGAAACAAGAACAAGAAGCTTTGGCTTACCAATTTAAACTTCAAAGTGCCGAGAGCGAAGCCGAAAAATTACGAATTGAAGCCGAAGGAAAAGCTCGTGCCAACAAAATTATTAATTCAAGCTTAACTCCTGAATTGCTGAGAATGAGAGGTATTGAAGCAACTTTGGAACTTAGCAAGTCGCCTAACGCAAAAGTTGTAGTGGTAGGAAGCGGCAAAGATGGATTACCGTTAATTTTAGGTAACAATTAATTCGTTTTAGCCTTTGAACAGTTGTTTTCATTATAGTTTGAATTATTTTTGAACAAAAAATTTCAATTATGATACAACGTATTCAAACAGTCTATCTTTTATTATCGCTTATTTTAATTGGATTAATGGCGTGGTTACCCCTTGGCGAAATTACTGCCAACGGCGATATTTTTTCTTTCGGAATTATGGGAGTTAATAATTCACAAACCGGAGAACTGATAGTGAATGGCTGGCCTTTATTGGCTATGTTAGCAATTATTGAACTGGTTCAGCTTGCCATCATTTTCGGATATAAAAACCGGGTAAGGCAAATGCGTTTTGCTACATTCAATATTTTGCTCATGCTGGGCTTGTTTGTGGTAGGTTTTATTTTTGTACGTTCATCGTTAAACACAATTGGCGATGGTGCTTATGGTTTTAAAATTGCCATGTCGTTTCCTTTTGTTGCCATCATTTTAAACTATTTGGCCATAAGGGCAATTGGTAAAGACGAAGCCTTGGTACGTTCAATTGACCGGATTCGGTAAAAAATGATAATGCTTTATTTTTGTTTCATACTTTTTTAATTCTATTGAACCATGCACAAGATTCAACTTGCCGATAATATTTTCTTTTTGAGTGTTAACGACCGTCGTACTCACTTGTTTGAGAATTTCTGGCCCCTGCCTTATGGTGTTACTTATAATTCTTATCTTATTGTTGATGAGAAAGTTTGCTTGATCGATACCGTTGAACGAAAGTTTACCGACGATTATTTCGAACAAATTGACAGCATATTGAATGGCCGAAAAGTCGATTATGTAGTGGTAAATCATGTCGAACCCGACCATTCGGGTGCACTGTCGGCACTTAAGTGCAAATACCCCGATATTACCATTGTGGGCAACAAAAAAACTTTTCCCATGTTGGAGAATTTTTATGGCATTACCGGACAAACCATTACTGTTAACGATGGCGATGAGCTCGATTTGGGTAAACACAAACTGAACTTTTACACCATTCCTATGGTACATTGGCCCGAAAGCATGGTTACTTTCGAAGTTACTACCGGAATATTGTTTTCGAACGATGCTTTTGGCAGCTTTGGTACGCTCGACGGCGGTGTTTTCGACGATCAGCTAAACCTTGCGTTTTACGAAGAGGAAGCCATGCGTTACTTCACCAACATTGTGGGCAAATATTGTCCGCATACCCAACGCGCTTTGGTTAAGCTCGAAGGTTTGACCATCCAACAAATAGCACCTTCGCACGGCCTAATCTGGCGCAGTCATATCCCGTATATTATCGAAAAATACCAAAAATGGAGCAGCTACACTACCGATAAAGGGGTAGTAATTATTTTTGGATCGATGTATGGCAACACCGAAAAAATGGCCGATGCCATTGGTCGTCAGTTGGCTTTGCGCGGCATTAAAAATGTACGTACTTACGATGCTTCTAAAACCCATGTTTCGCACATTATAAGCGATGTATTTAAATACAAAGGCGTAATAATTGGCAGTTGTGCCTA
>JAFGSC010000187.1 GCA_016934875.1 Candidatus Atribacteria bacterium | reverse complement strand
CCATGATATCTGGAAATTCATTTATTAAATAGTCTTCATGAAAATCAGCCAAAAATACATATCCAATGTTATCAGGTAATATTTGATATTCAGCGCTTTCACTTTGTGATAGTTTAAGTTCTTTGTTGAAATATTTTCTAACTACAAATGGACTATATGCATGTCGATCTTTGAAGTGCCTTTTTGGATAAAAGGGATACACTTCACTACCTCCTGGAATTTTATAATATACATGGCCATCTTTTAATTCAGCGAGTAAATCACGGAGAACTAAATAAAATTCATCCCCTCTTGCAGCCTCAGCACGTACACGATAAACGGTATAAATAGAATCCCAGTTAATTTTCTTAAAATCTAGAAAAGGATAGACATTGTTTATCCTTTTCCAAGTAGCTTCGAAATCTTCAATATTCTGATTAGAATTTTCAGGCTTGACAATAATGCCCTCACAAGAAGAAAGTATTTGAGCAGTTAAAAAAAACAATAGTAGTATTCTCGTTGTTTTCATTACGGTCTTCCGTTTAAAAATTATAAATTATGCCTAATAATAGATTATCACTAGATGAGATTAAGTGATACCATGCACTTATTCTACATAATTCAAACTTATATCCAGCTTTAATTGATAATTTATCAAATATATAGTAACGAATTCTTAAATCAAATGAAGAATTTAAGCCTGAAAATAATGTTAGAAGTTTAGCTGGTGTTTGGTCATCTTCCTCACTATCGATACTTCGAAATCCTAATGACAAAACTGGCAAATCTAATGAGGATTCTATCAGGAATTTAGGATTTATTGAATAGGTTCCAAAAATATTAATCCCTGCTGAAAAAAGGGCCGCAAATGATTGTGAATAATCAAATCCATCAACAGCAATATTCTGTTTATTATTAAAAAAGTATAATTCAGTAGAGGGTCCTAACCAAAAATTTAAGTCCTTCTTGAACAATTCTCTCTTTTTCATAGAATAGAGAAAACCTTGATTAATTTTAAATTGAGTTATAGTAGTTGAAACATTATAGTTCTTTATTTCATCAGAATTTCTATATTCCATTTCAAGTTGATAGACATATTTGTTATGATTTCGTGCCCAACCAACTGAAAAATAAGGTAGCTTACCCGAATATTTTTCGTTAGAAATAAACTCATCCTTTACGGAATAATTACCTGTTCCGTACTCAAATGAGATACCGGCAGGATAGATAGTGAGATGAGATATTGTGTCTTGTCCTGATACTTGACTAACCATTAAAAAGCTTAAAGTTGAAAGGAGACTTTTAAGGTTTAGCATAGTTAGCATTTTCATTATTCACAATTTTTTTAAGGTTACTCACAACGGCCCGGCAATAAAGGGAGGTTGTGTTACCCGACGAAGTATACGGGCAGAGTCCAGGTTCTTTAGCCGAGTAGCTGTCGCGCCTGACGTCAGTCAGTCGGGCAGGCATGACAAGCCCATTAATTATACCGTCCGTGTTATGCTTTGGTGTTTATTAATTGTCATGATGCAGCAGTCTTGATGTCTACGAAGTTGTCCAGATTTGAAGGAACTTAATTATTGGATGTTAGCATTGAGTGATTTTCTGGTTTTCATCAATCCATAAAAAATAAATCCAATTCCTACGGCAATGAAAGGGAGACTCAAAAGCTGTCCCATATTTAAAGCCATTTTATCTTCAAACCCGACTTGGTTCTCTTTTAAAAATTCAATTAATAATCTTGCTGTAAAGAATAAAACAGCCGCAAGTCCAAATAAGAATCCGTTTTTAAGTCTGACTCTCATATTTTTGTAAAGAAGCATCATAATCGTAAAAATGATAAAATATGAAATCGTCTCGTACAATTGAGCTGGGTGTCTCGGTATATTATCTACTCGCTCAAAAATCACACCCCACGGTAAAGTTGTCGGAATACCGATAATTTCAGAATTCATAAAGTTTCCAAGTCTGATAAATCCAAAGCTCAATCCTGAAACAACCGCAATCAAATCAATCGTATCAATCATTTCATGTTTAGTCTTTCGAGAATAGATATATAGGGCAATCAGTAATCCTAACACACCCCCATGACTTGCCATTCCTTGATAGCCTGTAAATTTTATCCCCCCATCAGGAGGAAAAGTAATTGGCAGAATCATCTCTAAAGGATGTGATAAATAGTAAGATGGCTCATAAAATAAACAATGTCCAAGCCTTGCCCCAACCAGAATTCCAATCATACTATAGATTGATAATTTTTCCAGATTTTCAGCAGGAATGGATTCTCTTTTATAAATCCAGCCTAGTATATAGATGCAAAGGATTAATCCACTTACGAATAGGAGACCATAGTATCTTATAGAAATCCCGAAAACATTAAAAATCTCTGGATCAGCATTCCAATTTATATATTTAAATATCATTGTCTATTATTGGCTTGCTAAAGTATTGTTATTTTCTCGTGTATTACAGATTCATCCCGAAAGTCAAAAATATTTCTATTAGGCGAAGTTATTATTTGATTTTTTTGACTTTTCTTTCAATTAATTTTCTGATTTTTTTATAAGGTGTTGGAGGTCCTGATCTGACCTGCTTTTTATCTATAAAGACTGCATCAGTTAGACCCCATTCTCTTTGGACATCTTTTTTATCAGTTCTATATTCATTTAATTCGATGTGGTTAGTAAAATCAACCATTGCCCGTTTTGTCCTCTCATAAACCATATTTTGAGCAGGGCACCATCCATTCAGGAAAAGTGAAATATTTACTTTTCCTGGTTTTAATTCTGGTTTTTTTCTTTGTTTAATGAATGCAGGAGGCATTGCATCTTTATGAAACGGTTTCCATAACAATCTCATAATACCATCCTTGTCTACGACATTATATCCATGTTTTTTAAACCATGAGGCTCTCATAAAGAAAGGAAGACTTATGCCCCAAGTAACTAATCCTTTTGCCCCAATATCTTTAACATCATTTTCTGCTGCCTCTAAAAGGGCTCTGCCCATTCCTTTCTTTTGATAATTGCCAATGCCTTGTTTATGGCCATGAATCCAAATACATAGTACTAAGTATAAATCCTTGCCTTCTACAAATGATATTTCTACGGGTAAATATTGAATCATTCCCCCAATCACACCACCATCATCCTGTGCGAGCTTTACTCTAAGACCCTTATCTTTCATTTGATTGTACCAGCAGGCTTTGTGATCACCGGCTTCTTTTATTTCATCTGACCAGTCTTCCAAGCAACAGAAATATAAATTTTCATATTCGGGAGTTAAATCGATAATTTTCATAATTGTATGTTATTAAGTTTGTTTAGACTGTATCGTCATGGAGATCAATTTTGCCTAGCGGCCCGGCAATATGGGGAGGTTGTGTTACCCGACGACGGCACCGGGTAGAGTCCTGGTACCCCGCCTCAGGCGTGGCGGTACAAAGTTGGTCGAAGCAAGAAAACTGTCAATGTATACTGGAATATAGTTGCGAGCAGATGCGCGTGTCCGGGTGCAAGAACCATTACTAATTTGTCTTGGGTGCAGAAGCTAAGCAAAAACCCCGACTGACTGAGGTCAGTCGGGCAGGCATGACAAGCAACTTATTCATAGTGTCCGTTGGGAGCGTTTTAATTTTTTATTACAATAAAGTCCAGGTACAAGCTTTTTTTACGGATGATATAATTTTGTATACTTAATTCAGATAAGAGTTTTATTATTTCTTCCTCTGTATAAGATGCTCTTATTGATTCCCAAACTCCGCGCTTAATGTTTATATAGTAGAATAAACCTTCTCTGTGAAAGTCGTAAATAAATAATACGCCATTATCATCTAAAGCATTGTATAGGTTCTTTATACCTGTTTTTGGGTCTGTCCAGTGATGTAATGAAAATGTTGAGTATATTATATCAAATTTTCCAAGAGAGAGGACTAAATCTGAGTTTTCAACAGATCCAACTATATATTTTATTCTATCTGTTAGTTTCTTTTGTTCGGTATATTTTGTTGCGACTTTAACCATATCAGATGAATATTCCAGACCTATTATCTCTTTTGGTTTATATTTCTCCGATACTAATACTGTTTGGTAACCAGTTCCTGGTCCAACTTCAAGAAATCTGCCATTGCTGTTAATTATATCAAATTTGGCAAAAAAGTCATTAAGGTAAAATTTGCCCATGGCTTTTTGCATTTTAAGATAATCCTTAGTTTTCTTTTCACCTTCTATTATAACCAGATCGGAATGAGGAATTCTTTTTAACATAAATGGGACTTTAAGGGTTTCTTTACCCTTATAGACGAATATGCTACAGTAATATTTTAAGAGATGGGCTTTTATTGATATTGCAATGGTTTTTAAGGTACTATTCCCTCGTTTGGCAGATGTCGTAACCAGTTGCAAATGTGCCCTAACTTTTTCGCAAATGGTGCATTGCCTGGTTCAAGGCGCCTACTTATCCGGGTAAACAAAAGGAATCCAAATGTGTAAGCCCTCGAAAGAGCACTTTGCTGGCAATGCAATATATGGGGTATTAGGCGGAGCCTTTTTTAATTTTAAATAGTAGTAGTGTATTTATCATCTCGATTAGTTGGTTGAAGGATATTTCAATTGATTTTTAATTACTTCAATTGGAAAAGCTTTTCCATGTCCAGGATAAGCAAAAGTAATCCCTCTGTCAATAAGAGCTTTCCAAGTTTCTTTTATGGCTCCAATATCTTGAGCATAAATCGGTAATCCTGGTTTTAATCTAAATGGGAATCCATTATGTGCCATACAACCAACGAATGCTTCTCCTGAATTAAGAATAACACTCAAGGAGCCAATAGTATGTCCCGGAGTATGTATTATTTGCCCATCTATTCCAAACTCAGAAAGAGGATAAGGATCATTTTTAAGAAGAATGTCTGGGGTGAATTTTGGGAAAGGAATTTTAAAAAAGAATATTAAGGGTTGAGTAATTTTACCTTTTAAATTGACCCCCTTTGGTATTAATACTTTGTCATGTTCAACACATTCTATTTCGCTTTCATGGATTGCAATCTTAGCCCCTGTAAAATCTCTGATATCACGTGCAGAGCCACAATGGTCGAAATGTGAATGAGTAAGGACGATAAGTTTAATCCGTAATGGATCAATTTTATGCTTTGACAGGATTTTTTTGAAAAGTTGAAGTTTATTTGGCATCCCGGCGTCAACCATTACTATCTCTCTACCAATGATTAAATAGCAACTGGTCACACCCAGGTTAAAGGAGATGATTTCTGTTGTCATGATGAGTGCTTTTAGATGATTACTATTTATCGGATTCTGATTCTCTGTTTACTTAATCGCGGTCCGGTTACCCCTAACGGTTGGTAATATGCGTAGGCCGGGATTTCAAAGCTCTTACTTATCAAGCCGTTGCAAACTTGAGTAAATGTACAAAAGTTTAATTTACCCACAACCCCCGGCTTACGTATATTGCGTATTATAGCCAGTGTTATTTTTAATCAATTTTAAATCTAGATCTAGGTTTCAGATAGTAAGTTGAATAAATCGATATTCAAAAATATTATCTCCTTACCTATTTTTTGAGATGTCATGATTCCGAGTTCTTCCATCTGCCTTAAGTATTTCTT
>JAFGSC010000004.1 GCA_016934875.1 Candidatus Atribacteria bacterium | reverse complement strand
TCGCAATCCTTCTAAAAGTGAGATAGAAACCTGTCTTCCCTATTTAGAAACCCAGATTGCTTTAATCAATCCCAAAATTATTGTTACATTGGGCAATATCCCTACTCAACACCTTTTAGATACCACTCAGGGAATCACTAAACTTCGTGGCAAATGGCATGATTGGATAGGCGGTATAAAGATATTTCCTATGTTTCATCCCAGTTATTTATTGAGAAACGAAGCAACTTTCCCGGGCAGCCCCAAAGAGCTAACCTGGAAGGATATAAAAACTCTCAAAAAAGCTATTGATGAACTTTAATACTTACTTTTTATTTTCATTCTGAGTCATTATTTTTAGCAGAAATATTCTCTTGCAACTCAATCTGTTGTAAAAGGTCTTCCTTACCATTTTCTATATGTCTTTTCATCAATTGTTCTACCAGTTCTCCATCTTTTTTGATAAGAGCTTCTAAGATTACCTTATGTTCTTCTATAGATTCTTTCTGTCTTTTTTTTCGGGATAATATCTCGGAAAAGCGTTCTCTAGACCTTTTATAAACATTATCCAATAAAAAGATTAGCTCTTTATTATTACTGCTTATTTCTATGATTTGGTGAAATTTTTTATTTAACTTAAAGATTTCTTTTAAGGAGCCTTCTCTTAATGAGTGTTCACTTTGGAGGATAATCTCCTGTAAATGTTTTATCTGAAGAGGAGTAATATTGTAGGCTGCTTTTCTGGCAGCCAGGCCTCTTAGTACACTATTTATATCGTAAAACTCAGTCAGTTCTTCTGTGGTGGGGAGAGGAGCTACTCTTACTCCCTTAGGAGGAGAAGGGACTGCCAGACCTTTTTGTACTAATTCTATTATGGCTTCTCTAATTGGCGTCCTGCTTACCTTCATTAATTTAGCCAGTTTTGATTCTACTAACCTTTGCCCTGGTTTTAAATCACCTCGAAAGATAGCTTTGCTCAAGATAGAATAGACCTTATCCCTGGTAACTTCCTTTTCACTTAAGTTGATTTTGAGGTTATATTCTGTTGACTCTTCAAATTGTGTATTGTTTGTCAAATTTTCACTTCCCTTTAATAAGCATACAATAAAAATGCTAATGCTACAAGTCTTTATGTTTCTTTAAGGCATAGTTTGATGGTTCTTAAAAATCATTATTGTTTTACAATTTTTTTAGCCAATAGGATAATTTTATCTATTTCCTTTTGAATATCTTCACTTAAAGATTCGGGCTTATGTTCTTTTAAAATTTCTTTTACTTTTTGCTGTGCTTTCTGTTGCAATGTTTTACTACCATTTTCTTCCCATTCGCTACGTGGTTCTCTGTTCATCAAGTTGGAATTCAATAATTCTTCCTTAAAATATTTTACGGTATGTTCTTTATCAATAAAACTCCCTCCGCTATGGATTACTTCTCTAATTAGGTCAATAGCTAAATGTTCTTTATCCACTATTATTCCTCTTAAAAGTCGGGCAATCCATCCAATTATTTCATTGTTAATAACGAGCTGTTCGAGTGAAAAAGTGAGTTTCGTATCAATTGTAGATATATCCAGCAGATCGATTCCAGCAAGAATGGGTGGTAATGCAGTAAAGATTATTTCTATAGAAGCTTGGGCATCTGCTATTTTTGAGTCAGTGCCACAGCTCATATCACAGGGAAGATTATACTTCTTTGCTAATTGGACAAGCGCCATTCCTAAAAGACCAATTTCGGGTGCTCCAGAAAAAGTCGAGCCGGTTCTCATATTGGGAACCGATGCTGATGTACCATAGATGATTGGCGTGCCAGGATTAATGAGTTTAGCTATTAGAATTACCATTAAAGTCTCGGCATTCATCTGTGCAATCTCTCCTGCAAGAGTTACCGGGGAAGTAAGACCTGCAATAGGATGAGAGTGGGTATAAACCGGTAATTTTCTTTTGGTGTAATTTATAAGTAGTTTTGCTTGACTATGATCAAGCTGCAAAGGCGAAGTAGCTTCGCAAAAACCACAAAGTAAGGGACGGGAGGCTAGTTTATCTTCCCCTCCGGCAATAAGGGTTGCTATTTCTATTACTGACTCAATAAGTTCTTCATTGTGACATACATAAAATAAATGTTTTGTAGTGTTTTTAAAAGAAGCTTGTGCAGTGTAAAGATCAATTAAATTTACAGGTATATCCATAGGGACCATGTGAACCATGGATACTCCATGTATATTGGGTAATGCATCTACAATTCTAACTGATTGAGCAAGATCCTCCAGGGTAGGTTTTCTTTGTTTTTGAGTATCAAGATCTAATATGTAGGGGGCACCACTTGTAGTTCTGGTATATAGTTTCCCATCCCCCAGGTTAATATCTTGCTTTATATCTCTTCCACAAAGTTTGACCTGATTTGGAATTTCTTTTAGTATATTTTCTATTAATTTTTTAGGGATAAAAGCTATTTTTGTAGAAAAATCAACTTTGCATCCGGATTTCTTTAATAAATTAAGTATTTCATTATCATGGATTTTCATCCCTATTTTTTCTAAAAGAACCAATGATGATTGATGAATAATTTCAACTTCTCCTTCAGATAGAACTTTTAAATTGTTTCCTTTCAATCCATCTCGATGAAATCCCATATATTATTCCTCTTGTAATATAATTGTTATTATTCAATAAATTTCTAATATGAGAACACTTTTTTTCGCAAAAACTATCTTCTTATTCATCCCAGGGTATCATTATACTGAATAACGGTGCATACTGCTGACAGCCGTATACATCACTTTCACCTGGGCCTCCACTAGCACTTTTTCGTTTTATGTTAGCTTTAATTCCCATTCCTGGGTCATAAAAACAAAAATCTAAGATCTGATTCTCAAAAACACCATAGATTTGAGCAATACTAAGTGGCGATATAGCCCCACTTGACTTTACTTTTTTGTATATATCAAAATTATCAAAAATAATCTCTATGGTAATAAAGAAACTGCCAGCATTTTTACTTCTAACCGTGCGGGCTAAATCGGTCAAAGCCTTCATTTTCATTTATAACCTCCTTAAACAACTCGATTATCTCAGCATACTGAACTTGATCAATATCAGAATCTACTACAATTTGCCATAAGCGCATTGAAAAATCATCTTGATAAAATGGAGAGGTAATTCTATTAACCTTGCCGAACAATTCATTATCGGTCAAAGGCAACTCGGGTTCACCCTTTGGTAACTGAGTTTGTTTTTCAAAAGACTTTCCATTGTTTAATATAATCTGTAAAATTGCCCCACGATGAAGCGGATAATTAGAGTCCATTTCTTTATCAAGTGATGTATGGACTTTTTTAGCGAGCCTTATTAGTGATTCATCCCTTAAATTAGTCGGCGAAAAATGATGTAAGCCAACATCACCCTCTCGTAAAGCAATTGCCAACGCAAAAGGCATACTAAATAAAGCTTCCTCAAAATTACGGGGGACTACTATGTCCGCTACCTCAGAAATAGCAACACTATATGTTTTTACATTAACAGCTCTGATTTCATTCAAATCTCCATTGAGTTGTCTCCGTATGTCAATGGCCAAATCAATTGCCGGGTGACAATGTCTGCAGGTAGGATATAATTTAGTATAGGTATGCAATATTTCCCATCTTTGCCCCAGTTCACCTATTAAAGCTTCTTCAGAATATTGGTCACACATAGCTTTTAACCAACCGTGTTTCCCTTCAAAAAGAGTTCGTGGTGATTTGGCTCCCAACATGACTAAATCTCCGGCTATCACTCCAGCATTCGCAGCTTTCCCAGCCTGAATAGGTTTAATTGAAGGATGGTCATGCAGCATTTCTTGTAAACCACAACTCTGTAACCCGGCCAATGACAGACAATAGGTGGTGTCCAGGTTATTCATAGCTAATAAATGAGCACAAGCGATTGCGGACCCAAAAACACCAGTAGTTCCAGTCGTATGGAAACCTCGATTTAAATGTGATGGATTAATACTTCGAGCAACACGCAACATCATGTCATAACCTTTAACAATAGCTGTAATAATTTCTTTAAAGCTCTTTTGGTTACGTTCTCCGATAGATAGAGCTGCTGGTATTACTGCAACTGCAGGATGGCAGGTTCCAAAGCGATGACCATCATCCAGTTCTACCGAGTGACCAATAGCGGCCATACAAAAGGCTGCATTAGCCGCAGGTAGTTTCTTACTTGTCCCGAGAATATTTGATTCTTCAATGCCTCCTGTTTTAATAAAATAATGATTAAAAATAGGAACAATCGGGCCTATTTTAATACCTACTGCCATAGTAGCAAGAAAATCGACTAAAACTCTTCTGGCTTTCAATACTACTATTTTCGGAAGAGATTTAAAATCAGTGGAGGCATAAAAATCTCCCATCAGAGAGGCAAATGTGTGGGGTAGTAACTTCATTTTATTCACCTACCATTTTAAACTTAAACCTGAAAATTAACGGATCCAATGGATCTTCGAGAGGAAGTAAGTGATCAATTGTCCACCGATATACCTTGTTACGAGGGTATAGAGGTTCATCGGTAAGCACAGCTACTGAACCTCCGGAAGAATTTTTCTGACCGGGATAACTCATATAAAAAAATCTAAATTTGGCGCATTTTACTACTGCGCTAGCTATTTCTTCATCACTTGCTACAGCTTCAATTACAATGCCTATCTCGTGAGTATTAATTATTTTTTCCGGTTCATATTCTTCCATAATTGCGTTCTTACCATATACATGGAAAAAGAGCTGATAATCTTCACCTTCTTTTTGAGGAGACATAATTTCACTAACCTTCTTCCGGGTATCTCTTAAAATCAAATCAATATTTTCTATAGCAAATTTATCCCGTATACCAACAATGTGATAGACTCTATAACCTACAGGACCTGCTCCTTCCAATTTTACTTTATACGAACCATCCTGAGAGGAAATAAATTCACTACCATAAACTCGGCATATCCTATCTGTTTCTGCTATATATTTAGAATGATGCATATCCAGAATTCCACCTGGTACTGCTTGTATAAATGGATTAGTTCTTTCATACATAGAATGCGCAGCCACACTGTGGGGAGTTGCTTTTTGCTCTGGATGCATAGGTTCAATAGAAAAATAGCTATCGGTAATGGTACCTATAACCGACTCTTTAACTCTCTGAGGCCAGCATACCAGTGAGGCACATTCAGTAGCTTTACCCATATGCAAACTCACACCCCTGGGAAAACCCTTGTAAATAGGATAAGCAGCAATTACCGCATCATCACAACATCTCCCTGCTAGAATCACCTGCGCATTATTTTTCAGAGCATATATAATTTGTTCTACTCCCATGCTGGCCGTAACATGACTGGTCATATTGATATCTTTTAATGCCAAAGGCCTTTCTGCACCTAAAGGATCAATAGGAGAGCAGTTTAAACGTCGTTCTAATTCATCTTTATTAATTTGTGAATAAATACAGGCCATCTTAAATGGTGCTAGCTTATGTTTTAAAGATAAAGATTTTACTATTTCAGCATAAAGGTCCACAGCTCTATCGGTACCAGTTGTGCTACATGAACCAATGATCATAGGAATATTGCGTCTTCTGGATTCTACAAGCAATAATTCAATATCATGTTCTTCCCATTTAATGGGGTTATGAGGCATATCCGCTCCCAAGAAAGTCGGCCCAGCGTCAGCTGTTCCCGCATCAGCTGCTAAATAATCTATATCATGTTTAAATCCCTGGTAAAATGATGATTTTTCAATGATATTATCTCCCAAATTTCCAGTGGAAACTAAAACTGATAATTTCTTCATAACTTCTTCCTCCTTAAGAACATTACAAAGACGGCCTCTGGAGGCCGTCTTTGTAACAACTCAATAGTCTTGTTAATTACTCAGTTATTGTTTTTAATTATTTCTTCTCTAAAACCTCCAAAGGTGTAGTAGCTCTCGAACCTTTATCACCAATAGCTTCAATGGTATAGATACCAGGTTTTAGTAACACTGTTGGAATTCCACCTCTTGGCTGAAGTTTGAATGCACCATTCTCATTAACGGTTACAAATCCCCCAGTTTCTGCTTCAGCAAATGCATAAGGAACTTCATTAAATGTCATAATAATTTTTACTTTTTCACCTGGAATAAATCCGGCGCCATAAAAAGTCAGTTTAGTCCCAGGCTCTCCACTTATAGGTGTTACGACAAGACTAGATACTTTTTCTTCTGAAGCGAAAGCCGTTCCAATAAAGATTACTGCCACTATTAAAATGAGTAAAAAACTTAATTTCTTCCAATACCTCACTTTTAATCACCTCCCAATAAAATCGTCTTGAAAAAAATTCTTTTTAATCCTTAATTTTTCTTTATTATTTTTTACTCTCTGGTGGAATAAAACGCTCTGGGACTTCAATTCCTTTTTCTAGGCAATACTTGTAAAGTCCAGCATGAATTGGAATTTCACCACCCGGTGCTACTAACTTAAAGACATCAGTGATGGGATCCCATCCCTTTATCCCAGGATATGCTGCTGCAACTTCTTCAAAGCCTTCTACATAAGCCTTTACAATCTCATAACCGACTTCTTCAGGTAAATTAGAAGAAGTAACTGCTCCTACTACCTGCCCTTCTTCCATTATTGCGGGATTATTGGGAAGTTGTACAATACTACCTGCTGGTGTCTCAAAGAAAAGGATATAAGGATATTCTGCTCTTATCTTTTTCATATCATCTTCACTATAACCAATTGCTGCCAAGGGAGTTCTTAAATTTACTTCAATCAACGAAGAATCTAAAGAAGTTAAACCGCTTGATTTCTGTAATCCAACAATCCTATTTTGAGTAAACAAATTAATTGCATCTCCTAGGGCTGCAGGCACTAAATCAATTCCGGTTTCTACGGCTTTATCAAAATTTATAAAATTACCTGTGGAAGAAGCTCCTGGCATACCTGGACAGAATTTTTTCCCTCCTAAATCTGTAAAAGTTTTTATCCCAGAATCAGCTCTGACATACACTCTGTTGACAATTGCGTTTCTAAGGAACAACCATCTTATTGGTTCCCAACCTTCGCCCTCAAAAGTACTTATGCCTTTATATAATTGCATTGCAGAAGCAGAATCTACACACAATCCAAAATCAAAGGCACCATCTTTAATTCGTCGCAAATTATCAAGAGCTGCTCCACTCTCCACAACAGTAGTAATTATGTTATTATCAGCTTTATTTATAACTGAAGCGGCACCCACACACCAGGCGTATAGTCCGGATGTGGATGATGTACTACCCATATTTAGATATACAGTCTCTTTAGATAAAGCGGAACCTACAGATACACTTAACAACAGAATTAGGGCAAGAACAAATACTAATCTACATAAACTTCTATTTTTCATTATTTTCACCTCCTTTCTTTTTACAATTTTTCCCAATTTTCTATTTGCTATTTTCTGAAAAAATCGATGAATATTGGGAAATTTAACTTAAAAAACCTTTTTTTATTATTTTTCTTCAAATATTTCTAATTTATTAATGATTAAACGTTGGCACAAGAAGACAGGTATAATAATCGCTACACCTATGATGGATAGGATATGGTTAGGGCACATAAGTAGAAACCCGCTGCCTATATATAAAACCCGAAACACCAGGTTTAAATTACTTTTTATACGGCCAAAAAACCCATAGGCTAGTAAGAGTGTACCAAAAAATGCACTTATAGTAAAAGTTATAACACTTAAAACGTCGCTACGACCTACAAGAGCAGGACTAAGGACAAAGAAGTAGGGTATAATAAAAGCTACGATACCAAGCCTTACTGCAACCAAGGCAGTTCTAAACCAATTACTTTTAGCAATACCCGCTGCAACAATAGCTTGAGTACAGGTAGGAGGGGTTACTCCACCTAAAATTGCCCAATAAATAAAAAACAAGTGTAAGGCTATCTGATCAACTCCTAATCTTAAGAGCGATGGGGCAAGGATAGAAAGAGATAATATATAGGTTGGGACTACTGGAAGTGAGGTTCCTAAAATGAAAGGGATAATAGTTGCAATAAAAAGTGCTAAAATTAAATTATTTCCTCCTACTTCCAAAATCAATCCACTTAATTTTGGCGCTATCCCAGTGATACCAATCATATTAACTAAAATGTTCACCGCTACCAATATAGGAACGATTTTTGAAAGTGCTATTCCCCCCTCACTTAATCCGTTTCCTATCTTGACTAAAGTATTTTTAATTCCGGACCAGGAAATATCAGAAAGTAAAAATACTATAATAACTGCTACACAAGCATAAAATCCGGCAAAAACAAGAGCTCTTCCTATTGCAATAGTATATAATAAAACACTTATAGGAATAACTAGTGAAGCAATTTTTTTAAAAGTTAAAATACTCTTCCAGCTGGGAATTTCACTTTCCGGCACAGCTACCAATCCAGAACGTATGGTTTCAAAATGAACGCCTGCAAAAACACCAGTATAGTAAAGAAGACATGGTATTAAAGCATAAGCGATAACCTTTAAATAAGGAAGTCCTAAAAATTCTGCCATTATAAAAGCCGTAACACTCATAATTGGTGGGGTAATTCCACCTCCAGTTGAGGCAATAGCTTCTACTCCAGCAGCAAAATCAGGATTATACCCCAATCTTTTCATTAAAGGAATAGTATAATTGCCCGTAACAACGACATTAGCTACACCACTACCTGAGATACTGCCAAAAAGTGCACTGGATACAACTGCCGTTTTTGCTGGACCGCCTCTGTATCGCCCAGTTAAAGCAAGAGCAATATCAATAAAAGTTTTCCCACCGCCTGCCCCTGAAATAAGTGAACCAAAGATAATAAACATAGCAATAAAAGTTGCAGACATCCCGGTAATACTTCCGTAAATTCCAAGTGGGGAAAAATAGACTGAATTAATGACAAACTTCCAGGATAAACCTGGTAGCCTCCATATTCCCGTCATTTTTGGGCCAACGAAGATATAGATGAATAAAAGCACAACAAATATGGGTATGGCCCATCCTACAGATCTTCGAGCTGCATCAAGAATAACTAAAATTAAAAGAGAACCAATGATTAAATCAAATGTTGATGCAGTTCCAGGAACCATATAAATTTGCATTGCCTTAAAAAATGTATTAACGTTGGCAACGATGATTACAGCAATTAAAAATAAATCCCATAAGAAAATTTTTTCATTTTCTTGGTTCGATTTCCCATAAGGATAAGCCAATAAAGCAAGTGAAATACCTAAAATAATATGAACTGCCCTTAACTGTAAATCTATTAAAGATACAAAAATAGGAAGAACTAACTGAGTGGTAGCAAAAATTAAACCTCCCCAAAATAATATATTGGTTCTATTAAATACCTTGTTTTTATTAATTTGCACAGACATATTTCTTTACCTTCCAATTCTAAATCATTTTTTGTACTTTTCTTTATTTCAAGACCTTTAATAATATTAAATGTTTTTAAAAAAGCTAAATTATGTATACTTTAAAAATAATTTATAACTCGAGGAGCATAAAGTTTTTCTTCAAAATACGGATAGCTCTCTCTGGGTCAATTCTTCCATAAAGGCCTCCTACTGTGGAGAGAATATAAGAAGCATCAAGTAATACTTTTTTGTTTGGTCTTAAAGTGGTATATTCCTCTGGATTAAAAAGTGCACCTTTAGCAATTGTCTTGATGTTTTCCCAAAGATAATCCTTATTTTCCTTACACTTATGATAAATTGTGCCGCCAACTAAAACCAAAGTACAATCTTGAGTAAAGAAATTAATTCCTTCCTGCAAGAAATAAACATCGGTTTCTTTTACGCGTCCAACATTATTTGCAGTAGCTATAGCCAAAGTTTCTTTGGCAAGAATACTTCTTACGAAATTTTCTTCTTCTGTTTCGGGCATTATATGAGGATTATTATGAATCCATTTTAGATATTTACTTAATTTTATATACCATTTTCCATCTTTTTTCTCAAGAAACTGGTCAAGGTTATCGCCATTTTCTTGAAAGTTAGGGTATTTTTGATTAAAATTGTCACTTATTTCCTTTTCTATTCTCCCGCTTCTAAATTTTTCCAGTTCCATTAAATTTTCTGCATTATAGGCTAATCCATATTTACCTTCTACCCTTCGGTAGGCTAAAGGATAATTGGGAGTTTTTAATATGGTCCGTTTTACCTTTTTCTTAGAATCATCCCAGGGATAAACATATAGTGGATTAGAACGTACATTAGAGAAAAAGTCAGTAGTACAGCCGCCTATATCCAATGCAACAATATTTCCCAAACCTTCCTCTTTCCCATAACCCCGAGCCAATAGATTAATTCCTAAAAAGGCGGCTCGAGGGGTCGGAATAAATTTAGCACTCATATATTCTTCCACTACGTCAAATCCTTTTCCTCGAATAACCACAGTTTGGAATAGTTCTCTAATTGCTTCATTCACTACCTCAATATTAAATTTATTTACTTCGGGCATGATATTTCCCGTAGCTCTAACATCAATATTATAATTATAAAAAATATCTACAATATCTTCTGTTACATCTTCATTCCCCGCATAAATTATCGGTATTCCATATTTAGCGTAGTTAGCTAATTTTGCAGATCCAGCTAAGTTTTTTGCATTATGTAAAACTGTTTCCGAATCTCCACCATCGTTAACTCCCCCACTTAAAAGAATAATTTCCGGGCAATCTTCCAAATAAATTTTCCTGGCTTCTTCGGGAGTTAATTTTCCACTATAACTATTTAGAAGCTTTGCTCCAGCCGTAAGGGCCGCCAGGTCAGCGGCAAAACCGCTTTCCCTGGAAGTAGAAGCGATAGTTACCATTTTTAAACCGCCTTTTGCACTACTACAGGGCAATTTTACATCAAATTCATCCATTTTCTCTCTCAGAGGATCCCAATTTCCTGCTTTTTTACACTCAGAAAGACATCCTAATCCATTAGCTAAACCTTCTCGGATATCATTTACGGTGGTTGGGATGTAACGTAGGTCCACTTCATCTTTATTAGTATTAAAGATAGCTACTTTGGTATAAGTGCTTCCAAAATCAACAGCCAGAACTTTTTTATTTTTAAAATCAGTAATACCTAATTCTTCTCTAAAAGCCTGGGTAGAATCTTCTTCGATAACATCTTTTGAATCTGCTAAGATTGACCAATCATCTGACTGACTGATATTTTTATCAAAATACCAGGGGAATTTATTCCTTACTCTATCAACTCGCTCAAATTCATCTTTCACTTCTTTTCCACAGAATGTATCAATTCTGCAACATCCATCCACTATTTTAGTCCTACACATACCGGTTAATTCATACCGCTTATCAATAACAGTAACCTGAGGCGCCTGGAATAATCCTACCTGTAAAGCTAAATCCAGATTATCAGCACTAATCATATTACATTCACCGGAAGGATAATTTTTCCCGTCGATAAAGTCTAATAGCATAGTTTCATAATTCATTTCTTGCTCTTTAACCTTTTCTCTTTTCACAGCTACTTTTTTGGAAATAGTATACTTAGAAAAATTCTCAAAAGTGACTTTTCCTTCATATCCTCCCATTAATGCCAAATGAAAAATATTATACATTGCTCCCTTTTTCAACTCTTCCTTACGGACAGCTACTTTAGGAACATTCCAAATATCGGGAAAAGGTGCGCGTTCGTATTCTCTAAAAGACTGTTTGGTAATATCACAGCTGGCAACAATATCTTCCGGTTTTGCGTCATGATGGGCTTCACAATAACTGACTACATGAACGATATTTGGCTCCATAAACATCTGCCAATAGGTTGTCATGGCAAGATGACTTTTAGCTTCATCTAAATTAGGTGGAAAACTGGATAACCCCCCTCTGGTTTCTTTGATAATATTATAATCAAAATGTTTGGTTAAAGGTTCAATTATTTCAAATGCAGCCTTCATTTTAGCCAAATCGTTTAAAGGTTCTATTTCCGGGGGAAGGTCAAACATTAATTGCATAACGTAATTTTTCAATCCCATTTTTAATGCAACGATCCCGGAAAGAATATGGTCAGTTACATACATATCGTCTGAACACCGGCGTAATTGCCATTGATGAGGATCGTTTATTTCTAAAGGTTTATCAATTGACGCCCACCAACGCATCGTATTAAAATGTTCATTGATGCCGTCTAAAATAGAAAGCGGTCCTCTACCATCTAAGCGGTTGTAAAAGAAAATCGGAACTGCGGGGAAAGGCATATGTAGGGTTTCTTCAAAAATTTTTGCTGCTTCAACTAATTCATCTGTTCCGGAATAAATTCTACTCATGGGCCAGTTACCACATTTGGTTGCATCCTTGAGAGCTTTTAAATCTTCTCTGCTTCGGATAGGAGCTCCACCTTCCCCATTACGATATTTTTTGGGATCTTCTTCTCCACGATCAAATTTTGGCAAGAAAGCTTGGGTAACCTGGTCAGGCGCTAAAGATATAATTTCCAAACATCCAGCTTCACTTAAAGCTTTTACACCATCTACTGTAGGTTTGATGGTTTCTGCCGCTGCTCCGATATGGGCTCGAATAATCGGTCTGTCTTCCAACTCGCGTACTTGCTTTATTCTTTCTAACAAATCATCCGACCAAGCAATTTTTTCTTTCGCAATCCGAATTCTATTACGAGCAAATTCATCCAATTCAGCCATAGTAACATAATCATCCACTATTAAAGCAAAGAAATTTTGAAATTTTTCCTTGTCCTTATAGTCTTCTGCAATCTTTTCCAAGTTAAAATGACGGTCTTTATTAGGGGAAAATTTATCTTTTAAAATGGGTTGACCGGTCATTGCTCTGACCAGATTGGCTGCCGGTCTTAGGCCTCCAAAACAATAGCGTATTCCGCCTTTTTTTGGTTCGAGTCCATATTTGTATACTTTTTCTACTAATTCTACAATTATTTCATCAACATGCAGATCACCTAAACGGTAACAAAAAGACACTACTTCTGGTTTTGATTCTCTTATTTTATCTATAAGTTCATCAATGGAGACAGCGGGACCTAATTTTATAGCAAGATAGCCAATTCCCATCGTTTCCATCCATTCCGCGAATTTTTCAACCCCTAAAGTATGAACACATGGTTCTATAGAACAGTTTAATACTCTTCTTTTTGTTGGTTTTTCCATTTTCTTCTCCTTTTACTATATAAAAAATAAACACTAAACAAATTAATAAACTATAATTTCTTCTAAGTAATTAATACCATAATTTTGAGGAATTCGAGCGTCTTTTATATCTTTGCCTTCTAAAAAATGTCCCTTTATATATTCTTTTCCTATCCATTTGCTTATGGTTAAAATCACTTCATCAATTATCGGCATATCTACTTTAACCAATTGGGCAATTGCTTTAGTAACAACTAATCCATATGGTACATCTTCCGTTAAGTAACGTGCTTGGAAATCCGGTAAAAAATAATCGCCACCTTTTTTTACCGGTGCACGCAAACCCTGGTAAGCTCTATTGGTGACAAAACAAGTCTGTAGGGTACTTTTATCTACGATTGAATCTCCATAGGAATATATCAACCAATCTTTTAAACCTAACACATGGTCTAGATTCACATTTCTATGCAAAACCTTTATTTTTTCGGTTAATACCAGTATTTCATCACTCATCCCTTTTAATCTTTGGGCAATATTTTTGGTTACTCCCTGGTAAAATAAAGGGACTGTTTCTTTTTGATAGGATACTTTCTCTTTTCCTTTAAAAAGACCGTACATGATCCCAGGATGAATAATCTGCCCTACATTTGACAGAGTGAGGGTTAACATATTTGGTAATGGTTCGACTTTTAAATCAAGTGCTCGGGATAAGAAAGAGGCTAAGTCAGAGGTAATTTTATGAGGGAAGGCAGCCATTCCAACCGACTTTTTTTTACCTAAGATATTTACACTAACTGCATATTCCTTTATTCGACAAGCCCAGGGGAGAGTCTGCATGCCAAATATTTTTATTTTTTCTTTTTTACTATCCTTTAAAATTTTTAAAGCGGCATATTCAAAACCACTTCGAGCCGGAATTGCACCTATGATTGCTTCTTCTTTTAAAAAAGGTACTATCTTTAGTAGTGTTTGTTCGTGAGCGAAAGCCGGTAACGGCATCAAAATTAAATCTGCGTCTTCGCATGCTTCCCTGGCTAGTTTGCTTGCTTTATCCGGCCGGCCATATAATTTATTATCTCCTATTGTTGCAGTTAAGTATTTTTTTTGATCAATTAACTTTTGAAAATGCTCTGCTTCATCTCCAAAGGGAAGAAAAAGATTAACTTTACCGGAAAAATGGTTTTGGATAATGGGAATCATGGCATGAGCAGCATTACCGCCTCCACAGATGGTAATTGTGTTGATTTTCATACAGACCTCTTTCTATTTACAAAAAAATATTAAAATTAAGCTGTAGTATTGTATCCACAAATTACATTCAATAGAATATTTTAATATTACCTTAAATAATAAAATTCTTTACTTTTGTCATCTTTTATGTTTTAGAATAATCTTTATATTATTTATTAGAAAGTAGTATAAAAAGCAGTTTTTTTGGTATACAGTATACCGTATATTATAACAATAGCATCATGATAAATGAAAGTCAAATATTTTATAAAACAATTTTAACATTTGTTAGTGGTGCAGATTTTTTATTTAAAAATAATGTTTGCTTGCATGAAATTAAAATAAGCTAAATTATTTTTCTACATTTTTACTCTCTTTTTTAATTATATTTTAAAACTTATTTCCCTTTATTTAGCCTACTCTTTTTTGTTACTATTACCTTTAAGGTCAATTTCTCTTAAAAGTGCTTGCTTAGTACTTTCTACATATTTACTCATTAATTGTCCTAATTATATACCATGGTTTGACCGGTTTAGCCATTTTCATTCTGATAATTTGTTTGGCATGAGGGGCAACTTTGATTTCCTCCCCCTCTTCATCCCACATTTTCTCGATTTTTTGGGTAAAAAAATCATCATCCGGACCAAATATTTCAATTTCATCTCCTACAAAT
>JAFGSC010000186.1 GCA_016934875.1 Candidatus Atribacteria bacterium | reverse complement strand
CCTCCCAAAGTCAGGTTTCCCCTCATTATCTCATAGCATCCATACCACAAAATTATCAGCGGAGCTGAAGACGATATTATTGAAGTCAGAAAAACATAAAGCGAACCGAAAATGCTGAGTTTTATGCTTTGCTTTGTCTCGCCTTTTGTCGATTTGAACATCCTGAGAAGAGAAGTCTTTTCAGCGCCGAAAGACTGGATTGTGAACATGCCTGTTATGAGTTCCTGAAGGTCTCTCTGGACTTCGGCATATTTTTCCCTAAGTTCCCACGACATGCTTCTTATTTTTTTATTGAAAAACCATGTGACGAGAGCATATACGGGCAGAATTAGCAAGGAAATCAGGGCGAGTTTTTTGTGTATGTAAAACACGGCAAAAATCCCTACGACAAAAGTCAATAAATTCTGGACAATGCTCAGAAAAGTATCGGCTAAAAGACCGTGGAGAGACTGAACGTCGGAGCTGATTCGAGACATAAGGTAACCGGTCTGGTTTTTTCTGAAAAATTTAAGGGATAAGTCCTGAAGGTGTTCAAAAAGTTTCACGCGTATGTCGAAAAGAACCCTTGAGCTGAATACAGTCAGCAAAACACCTTTGAGAAAACCTGTCAGAGACTGAAAGATTATGATGCCTATGAGTGAAAAACCTATCAAATTGAGGAGATTCATATCTTTCGACACAACGACTTTGTCAATTATGTATTTTGTGAGAAAAGGCAGGGGCAGTTGAAGTAATGTAGCAATAAGCATTAAAAAAAGCGCCACCACGCCTTTTTTCCAGTAGGGTTTAAGAAAACGACAAGTTTTAAGAAGCAAATGTCCGGATTTAGATTTTTTCATATCTTTCATGAAACTGCTTTTTGTTTAGTTTTACTTTCAGTAATAAGAAAGTGTAAATAAAACTGTGTAACTGATTTTAGATTAGGTATCAATTTTCAATCTTCCTTCAAACATAATAGAAAACTGATAAATTGTATCCCCACTCAAGTAATGTAAATTCCATTTTTGTGATGTCTTTCATAGCTAAAAAAACATTTTCAAAATAGTTTTGTCATTAGGAATATTTTCAATTTTTAACTAAGTCATATTCAATTTTTATTCTATCTTTTATATTATATTTTATAGCTTGACATTCTGGTTCTGTAGTCGAACCTTTTTCGAAAAATTTCATCGGACATCCTCCCAAACATATTGGTAAAACTTTACAGACTTTGCATTTTTCATATTCTGTCGCATCAAATAAAGAGCATTTTATAAAGAATGGATTATTTCTGATTTCAATATCCCCTTGCAAATTGATAATACCGACCTTATATTGATAAATACCAACATGTTCCCAACACTTATATAGATCACATTTTGGATCAACAACAAATGACGAGATTGAGGGGAGATAACATACTGATTTAGATTGTTTAAGTGGGAGCAGATAATTAATTGATTTTTTTATACATATTTCTTTAATTAATTTAATTTGAATCTCAGCAAATTCTCGATCAGTTAAACAATTATTTTTGTATAAACATCCTTCTCCGCTTTTGCCACTACCAATTTTTGAAAAATACACCCCTAAATTTCCTTTAAAACTATCTTTAATTAGCATTATTGAACTTGTTAATTTATCTATTTTATAATAATTCTTTTTATCAATATTCATTCTTATCCCAATATTTACTGACTGATTTTTAATATTTCTCAGCCCATTCAGTATTTCTTCAAAAGAGCTGTTACCGTTTTTCATCGGTCTCATCTTATCATGTAAGCTTTGATCTCCATCGATAGTTATTTGGACAGAAGAAATCTTGTTTTTCTCAAAAAATCTATCCTCAAGATTGTTTAATAATGTTCCATTTGTTAAAATTGAGGAATTGTATTTAATGTTTTTTTCATTACAAATTTTAATAAAGTGTTTTGATAATTCATTTATTAATGAATGGCACAAAAGTGGTTCACCGCCATACCAAATTATGTTTAAATTATTTATAATATCTGATTTTTTCTCAACTAAAAGCTTAATGGAGTTAATTTCTTTCTCAGTCATCATTCCTTTTTTTTGATTTTCATAACAATAGATACATTTCAAGTTACATTCCAATGTAGGACAAATTGTTAAAGTTAGCTGATGTTTGTTAAAAGCAACATTTTGTTGCTTAAACTTAATATATTCAATTTCATCTTGATCTTTTTCTACAATAAACCGTCCATTAAATAATCTTAAAAATAATTCCTGATTTTTAGGTATTTCATCTGTTTCCATATTTTGAAAGATTTCTTGAATTTTATAATATTCATCCTTAGGGATTTTCAATATGCCTGCACTTAAGCTATTAAACAAAATGAAACAGTTTTCTTCTGGATACTCTTCTATGAAGTTATAATTCGACAGTTTATACATATTTTTTCCTTATTTAAAGAATTATTGCACAGGTTACTATTCTAAAATAATTCTTCTGAAGTATGTGAAAATCTTTTAGATTAACAACCTTATCTGTTATGTATTTCGTGAGAAAAGGAAGGGACAGAGACAAAAGTGTCGCAAGGAGAATAAAGAACAGCGCCCTCTCCCCTTTTTTCCAGTAGGGTTTGAGGAAACGAAAAGTTTTAAGAAGAAGATAGCCGGATTTAGATTTTTTCATATCTTTTATGAAACTGCTTTTTGTTCAGTTTTACTTTCGTAATAACGCTTTAGAACTTCTTTTATTTGAAACTTGTACTCTAAACAAGGTCCTAATTTCGAATTTTCAGCCGCTTTCATCGGACACCCTCCTAAACAAAGAGGAAGAATCTCACAATCTAAACATTCTTTTCTTTGAATTGGATCATTCATAACACAATCGAGCCAATATGAATAATTAGTCATATCTATGCTACCCTTGTCATTTATCACTCCGACACAGTGTTTTTGCTCACCGACAACATACCAACATTTGTATAGTTTGCATTCAGGATCCACAACAAAAGATGTTGTCGAGTATATCATGCAGTTTGTAAATTTTGTTTTTGGGTTAACCTCATATGTAAAACCATAATTTTTTGATGAATCTATTAATTTTAATTTATATTCTGAAAAATTTTTTCTCGTCATTCCTTCCTCTAATGATCTACAAGCCCCAAATCCAGTCGTATCAACGGCTGCAAAGTATATTACGAATTTTTCTGAATATTTTCTCTTTAATGGTTCTAAAATTGGAAAAAGCGGTTCAATTTTTTTTAAATTTGTTTCATCAATATTCACTCTAACAGAAACTGATAGACTTTTTTTAAGAAGTGTTCTCAAATTATTAAGAATCTTATTAAATGATCCCATTCCATTGGCAAATGGTTTTCTTTGGTCATGGATTATCTGAGGTCCGTCAATAGTTATTTGTGCATTGTTAATTTTATTACGAGTAAAGAAACTTTCGTCTAACTTATCAATTAAAGTTCCATTTGTGACAATCTTTGCGTTATAAAGAACATTGAATTTTTCACACTCTTTAATAAAATAATCTGTAAGTTCATCGATTATTTTGGGATATAATAAAGGCTCTCCTCCATACCATGTTATATTTAGACTTTTGATTTTTTCAATTTTGTTTGCAACTAACTTCTTTATTTTTTCAATCTCTTTTTTTCCCATGTGTTTCGTTTTTCTATTTTCATAACAATAAATACAGCGCAAATTGCAATCTAAAGTAGGGCAAATAGTTAACCCGTAATGATCTTTTTGAAATTTTGACTCTTGACATCTCAATCTTAAAAGATCTATTTCATTCAAATTCTTATCAACAATATATCTACCTTCTATTAATTTTTCTAAAAACGTTTTTTCTTTTTCATTTAATGATTTTTTTCCTAATTTTGACGAAACAGTTTCAAACAAATTTGAAAATTTTTTATCCAATTTAATTAATCCCGAACTCATGCAATTGAATAGAAGCTTCTCATCTTTATTTAGATCAACTGTTATATTGTATCTTGAAAGCTTATAATCTTGATTTTTCATTAATTACCTCTTTTTATTAAAGGGAGGATTTTACCCCCCCCTTTTACAGTTCATCAATAATAAGATGCCTGTTCCTTACAGTCCCCATCATTAAAGCATGAGCATTGTGCTGGGCATTTAGGTAAGTATCCTGGTGTAATATCATCGCTTAGATGCATTGACATTTCAACTTCCATTGTCATCGGGCTTGATATCCATTCCATTTTCATTCTCCTTTTCTTTTGTTTGTTT
>JAFGSC010000185.1 GCA_016934875.1 Candidatus Atribacteria bacterium | reverse complement strand
GTTATGAGTGCGGAAAGGGTTAAAAAAGCCGCACTTGCCCCTGATATTTGCCACAGAAGACCCAACTTTGAAAGACAATACAATGAGATAAGAAACAACCTGCTAAAACTCTTTCATGGGAACAATGATGAATATACAACAGTAGTAATAAGTGGTTCGGGTACTGCATCAAATGAAACGGTTCTATCTTCTGTAATACGTGATGGCCAAAAAGTCTTATTAATCTCGAATGGAGAGTTTGGAAACAGGTTGAAAGATATTATCGATTGTTATGGATTAGGATTAAATTTGGTTGAGTTCAATTGGGGTGAGTATCCTGACTTAACGAAAATAGAGAATGAACTGAAAAAAGATAAAGATATTAGTCTTATATCTATGGTTTTCCATGAAACAAGTACCGGAATGATCAATCCGGTACATGAGATTGGCAACTTGTCCCAAAAATATAATAAGATATATCATGTGGATGCTATCAGTGCAGTAGGCGGAGAAGACGTGAATGTCAAGAGGGATAGTATCGATTTTTGTACCGGTGTTCCCAACAAGGCAGTAGGCGGACAACCGGGAGTCTCCTTCATTTGCACTAAAAGATCAAGGATTAAACAAATAGAAGATATACCAAGACGAAATATATACCTTAATCTACAGCATCATATTAAAGAAGCCGAGGAATGTAATCAAACACCCAATACTCCTTCTGTTGTGATGTTTTTGACCTTAAATGAGGCATTGAAAGTCCTTTTTGAAGAAGGAATAGAGGAAACAATAAAAAGATACCAGGAGAATGCCTCGATTATTAGAAAAGGTTTAATGGATTTAGGGTTAGAGCTATTAATAAAAGAAGAGCGCATCATGTCTAATACCGTAACCTCCGCATTTTTACCGCCACAAATTAATGTTAGAGATTTTATTAATATGATGGAAAACGAAGGATATGTATTATATCCCGGGAAAGGGCCTCTTTTGGATCAGAACCTCTTTCAGGTAGCAAATATGGGACAGATTTTTCCTAAAGATTGCAAAGAAATCATTAGGGTTATTAGAAAAGTATTATTGAAAAAATATTTCACTCAATGATAGTTTTCCGAGAGGAGTCGCTATAAATTTCTCGACCGAATAGAGAAATATCATAAAGAATAGGAGGTTTACAATCATGTAAAATTGATGGGTATTTCTTATAACCAACATATATTAAAAATAAGGAGGTGAGAAAAAAATAGAATGAAGAATAATAATATTGCAGTTCTCGGTGGAGGTCATGGTGCTCATACAATGGCCGCAGATCTTGTTTTACGGGGTTTCAAAGTTCGGATGTTTGAATTGGAGGAATTTATCGAGAGAATGGGTAATCTTCCAAATACAAAAAAGATTCAAGCGACTGGCCTCATTAACGGTGTTGCAAAGCTTGAAATGGTGACCTCTGATATAGAAGCCACTATTGCTGATGTAAAGTACATTGCTATCGTAACGCCCTCTTTTGCTCATGAAGCTTATGCAAAGATACTCAAAGGTAAAGTAAATAAGGACCAGATAATAATATTGTATCCCGGCGCATTTAGTTCTCTCGTATTCCGTAACATATTGGGTAGTGAAAATTGCCCAGTTATTGCAGAGACAAACAATCTACCCTATGACACTAGACTCAAAGGTGCGGGCAAGGTTTTTGTATCTGGTATTAACCCTATCAACATTGCATTTCTACCATCAGATAGGAGTGCCGAGCTTATCGATGAAATGCGTGAACTACATCCGTTTGAAAAAGTTTATGAGGATGTATTGGAGTGTGGACTCTCTATTGTAAATCCTTCATTACATTCAGGTGCTTGTCTGTTGAACATTGGTGCTATTGAGCAGCCGTCAAGAGGTGACTTCTATCTCTACGAGCACTTTACTCCAGGCGCTGCTAAAGTGGATCTTGCTATAGATTTGGAACGCAAGGCAATTGGTGAAAAGATTGGTTATAAGCTCAGACCCATCGAGGACTTTGCACACAAACCCGAAGGTTACAACTGGAAATGGCAGGACCTTTATATGCAAATGCATGGTGATGTTGGTCTTACACCGATTTCTGGACCCGATGATATTTATCACCGTTATTTGACAGAGGACTGTCCTTTTGGTCTTGTCCCCTGGAGTTCTCTTGCAAAAGTTGTTGGCGTTAAAACACCTGTAATAGATGCCATTATCAACTTGTATTGCCTCATTCACGAACGTAACTGGTGGGAAGAAGGACGCAAGTTAAACAATTTGGGTATTGAGAACATGACAGTTGACGAAATCAAGCGCTATGTCAAGTCAGGCAAAAAAATAAAATAACGAGATAGGTGTAAACAATAAATTTTAATAAAAATTCTATTTAAAAAAGAAAGGGAGAAAAAATGAAAAAAATATTAGTATTAATTTGTGCTGTATCCATATTAATTGTATTTTTTACCGGGGTAGGATACAGTGAACAGAAAGAGGTTATTACGTTAAAAGTTTCCTGTCAGCAAGTGGAAGATCATGAAAATACCAAGGCAATGAGGCGCATCGAAGAAAAAGTTGAAACCGCCACAAATGGTGGGCTTATTTTAGATCTGTATGTGGATAGTATATTAGGTGATTATACCACTATTTTTGAAGAAGCAATGTTGGGTACAGTTGATATGGCATTTATTTCGGTCACTGGACAGTATGACCCTCGATTAGAGCTCCTTTTTATACCTTATCTATTTACAGATTATGCCCAGGCAAAAAAAGTTTTTGGTCCCTATTCCAAATTGTATGGGGTGTATACAAAAATTGTTAATGATCTTGGACTTCAACCTCTTGGAATATTTGGAGAGGGATTTATTGGTGTTGGTACCACTAAGCTCGATCCAAACTATGCTGATCCTGTGGTACCCAAAACAATACTCCTTCGTGTTCCCCCAATTGAGAGTAATAAGATTCTCGTTGAAGCTATGAACTATAATACTGTTACTATACCCTATTCTGATTTATTCACTGCTTTGCAGACCGGGGTCACCGATGGATGGTTTGGTGGTACTGCAGAACTGAATTACTATGCATTTCGTGATGCAATTAAATACTACATTACTTATAATGCTTTATTAGAAAACAATGCAATACTAATGAACAAGAAAAAGTACGATAGCCTTCCTGATGACTACAAGAAGATTCTTACTGATGCTTGTATTGAGGAGGTTCTTGCAAGTTTTGATCGAACAGCAAAAGTAGATGCCTATAACTTGCAGAGATTAACAGATTATGGTATAGAAGTAATTACTATTTCACCGGAACAGTTAGAGAAGATTGCAGAGCATGTTCGTGATGTAACCTGGCCTGTACTTGAACCAAAACTGACTGCTGAAGTTATGGATGCAGTTCGAGAGGATCTTGCAAAATAAATATTTTTATTGATTTAGCCGGCAGTTTTTTACTTTCTGCCGGCTAAAAATTCACTAATACTATATCTGTGAACGATATTAGACAGGGGAGATAGAAAAGTAATGTCGGATAGAATTATGAGTTTTCGTAATTCTTTAATTTTTAAATTTCTTCTTAAAATTCAAGAGTACATTTTAATAATTTGCAGTGTTGCTACTGTAATTATAATAGGTATCGAAGTGGCATTACGCTATTTTTTTCGAGCCGATTTACTTGGTTATGAAGAAATTGTAATTATATTGGCAATGTGGCTTTATTTCTTAGGAGGCTCTTATACTACATACAAAAAAAACCATATTAGTGCAGAGGTTGTGAATTTATTTTTAACCGAAAGGGCACAAAAAATTGTTGCATTATTTGTATCTATTATTACCATGATTGTGGCTATTATATTTGCCTTGTGGGGTTTTGATTTTTTTAGGTGGGCATTGGAAAGAAAGGCAATGACTTCGGGTTTAAGAATACCATTATTGCTTTCGCAGAGTGCTCTCTTTTTTGGATATTTAATGATGGCCTTTTACTCATTAGTTTACGCAATAGAGGATATATTGTTATTTATTGGATGGCAGAAGAAAAATGCGGAGGGAATATAGGTATGCTAATTTTTAGTACTATACTGATATTAATAATTACACTGGTTATTGGAGTATCAATACCGTTTGCATTTGGCAGTGCGTTAATCTTCTATATTATAACCAAGGGAATATCTCCCGCATTCTTAATTCCAAATGGTTATAGCAAGATTGCAAATCTGGTACTCTTATGCATCCCGCTGTTCATTCTTGGGGGTACTGTTATGAAGAGAGGTAAGGTGGGGGATGCATTGGTCGGTTTTGTGGAACAATTTGTAGGGCGCTTCAAAGGTGGTTTGGGTGCGGTTACAATCATCGCCTGTGCTCTATTTGGGGCCGTTTGTGGTAGTTCTTCTGCTACGCTGTCTTCGATTGGTTCAATCATGCAGCCCAAACTAGCAGAAAAAGGTTATCCTCGTGGTATAGGGGCTTCGATTATTGCTAACTCATCTGTCCTTGGTCTTTTAATTCCGCCGAGTGCAGCTCAAGTTATATATGCATGGTCAGGTGGTCAATCAGTGGCCGCATGCTTTCTTGCAACAGTTATTCCTGGTATTATACTTGTTATACTTTTTTCTATTGTTCAGTACTTTATGGTAAGGAACATAGCAGATATAAAGGTCTTACCCAAGCTACCACGTGAGAAGTTTTACAATGATTTTAAACAAAAAACTGTGCATGCTTTTCCTGCTTTGTTAATGCCAGTTATTATTCTTGGAGGTATATATGGGGGAATAATGACACCAATGGAATCAGCCGCAGTTGGTGTTATATATTGTATCCCTATTGGTTTTTATTTTTATAAAGGATTAACCATAAAGAATTTAGGTGAATCAATAATGGAAGCAGCCAACACAACAGGAGCAGTTATGCTTATGTTGATGTCTGCCATGCTCTTTAGTAGAATATTGATCATGGAAAGGACCCCAGACCAACTCTTAAATATTTTAATAAATATATCTCCCAATAAATATTTTATAATATTAATGGTTAACTTAATAATGGTCTTTTGTGGCATGTTAATGGATGATGGAAGTGCCATTATGTTATGTACACCTTTATTGTTACCCATAGCAAGTGGAATAGGGATACATCCTATACAATTTGCTGCTATACTCGGTGTCAATCTAGGGATGGGTCTTGTAACCCCTCCTGTTGCACCTATGTTATATTTTGGTTCACAAATAGGTAAATCACCTATAAGTGAGATGATTATGCCAACTATGAAGTTTATATTATTTGCATGGATTCCAACATTGATTTTAACTACTATCTTCCCACAAATTTCTCTTACATTGCCCAGGTTGATACTTGGTTTGAAATTCTAAATTAAAGATGTCTTGACCATTGAGGAATCAAGAAGGTTTTATTTGGCGTATTATAAATTAGACAGTTATGATCGTATTCCTTCTTATTGTTCTTTAAGATTAAAATAGATGGAACGATAGTTGTTTTTCATCTTATGATATAATATAGAACTCAAGGTATCTAAAAGGAAAGGCAGATCGATAAAAGATAAAAATGTTGATTAATAGAAGTAACAATATTTTTCATCTTTAAGAAATTCCATGAAAGAATTTATTCTCTCAATTGACCAGGGGACTACTGCAACAAAAGTAGTTCTACACTCTGTGAATGGTGGAATAGAAGCCATTAGCAGGCATAGTATTAAACAGATCTATCCTAAAGATGGATGGGTAGAACATGACCCTTATGATATTTTAGAATCCATTAAAAAGGGGATTGAAGATGTTATTGTTGAGGCAAATGTCTTCAGCAAACAAATCCTTGCAATCGGAATTGATAATCAAGGTGAGACAATAATACCTTTTGATAGATATACTGGCGAACCGTTATATAATGCCATTGTATGGCAAGATAGAAGAACAATTTCATTCTGTAATCAATTAAAAAAAAGAATAGATAAAAAAATAATTACAGAAAAAACAGGATTATTTTTAGACCCCTATTTCTCTGCTTCAAAAATAACCTGGCTTATTAATAATATTGAGAAAGTGAAAAATGCGATAAACAAAGGAAGTGCTATATTGGCGACTTCTGATGTATGGTTACTATACATGCTTACCGGTCGAAAATCGAGTATGACTGATGTTACAACTGCTTCTCGTACATTGCTCTTTGATATTAATTCCTTGCAATGGGATGATGAATTATTAGAATTATTTAATATCCCGAAATCTGCAATGCCGAAAGTAGTTCCTTCTGCTTATCAATTTGGGTTCAGTGATCCGATTGTCTGTAAAGGAGTGTCAGCACCCATAAATACCTCTGTTGTGGATCAACAGGCATCACTTTTTGGTCATACCTGTTTCGATAAGGGCAAGGCAAAGATTACTTATGGTACAGGTGGTTTTCTGTTGCTAAATATAGGTAAAGAAAGAATAAAACTGAATGACAAAATCTCAACTACAATTGCTGCACAATATGATGAAAATATTCACTATGTCATAGATGGCGGGGTTTATTGTGTTGCTTCCTGTATAAACTGGCTGATTAATGCATTAAAAATTGTTTCTAGCCCGAAAGAGATTGATAAGATGGAATTTAATATGAAAGAAAGCATTAGTACGTATTTTGTTCCCTCGCTGGCTGGGATTTCTGCTCCATATTGGAAATCCGATCTTAATGGTGCTTTTTTTGGTTTATCACTTAATACCAAAGGTAAAGATATTGTAAGAGCAGTTCATGAGGGTATCGCCTATAGGTTTTTAGAGATTGTTGAGATTATTAGGAATAATGGCTTCAAGGAAATATCCTCTATATCAGTTGATGGAGGAGTAAGTAGAAATGATTTTCTGATACAGTATCAGGCTGATCTATTTGGAATACAAATAAGTAGACCGGCAGTGAACGAAACAACTTCTCTGGGTTGTTTTTATCTTGCAGGACTAAAGAGTGGATTATGGAAAAATGTTGAATCTCTAAAGGGTAAAACAATCATTGAGAAAATCTTTTATCCTGAAAAAGATAATACCAGGAAAATGAAAAACTATAAGATTTGGAAGAGTGCGGTTGAGTCTGTTTTGAAATGGCATAACGATTTAAACATTTTAAAAGAGTAATTCTATATTAACTAAAAAACTATTTTTGTATTGTCTTGCTGTAGTAACACCGGCAAAGATAATTTTAAAATATATTGAATAAGAATATTGGCCAAAGATAACCATTTGGAATTTATAGAAGAGAAGGTTCGGTAGTGTACCAATCAGTCACTTTTTTCACTTTTGTTTTCTTGTGCCAGCCTTGCTTCTCCTCTACCAACTAAAGTGTTGCGATATTTGTAGATATCAGAGTTATACTCCACTATTTCGTATTCAATGATTTTTCCATCTAAAAGACGAGTTACTCTTTGATTGAGCAATAATGGCGTACCAAGCTTTATCTCCAATAAATTTGCACTTCTCGTATCCGCTTTTACAGCTTCGATGGTTTCCTGAGCCTCATAGAGTTGTAGTCCGTAAGAAGTTTCTAAGATTTGATATAAAGATTTATCAGTAAAATCAATTAATTCTATATTGGGTACGTATCGGTAAG
>JAFGSC010000184.1 GCA_016934875.1 Candidatus Atribacteria bacterium | reverse complement strand
GGGTGCAACGGCCATTACGAATTTGTCTTGGGTGCAGGAGCAAAAGCAAAAAGTGTGACAAACAACTTACCCATATTGTCCGTGTTATGGTTATTTGCTATTTATTTTCTTTAAATATAATCCTTCTTTGAATGGTCTGTTTGATATCCTCAAATTTGTAGTCAGGGTATACGTATATTAATGTTACTCCGTTTTCTCGGCATTTAATTCTTTTTAACTCATCTCTTCTTTTTGTATCTAATAATCCATCGATACCGCCGAAATAATCAACTGGTTTTTCATGTTGTATTCCTTGATATTCAAAGGCTAAGTCCAATTCCGGAATATAAATATCAAAGTGCTGCATCCCTAACCATTTTGGCCTACCGTGCTGTCTTACTTCTAGCTTAAATGCGTTTGAAATCCTATAATAAAGTTCTGTCTCTGAAATCCAACCTTCGCCGACTTTTGGAAGGCCAATGCTTTCACGATAGTTGTCCTCACTCTTGAGTACGAACTTTCTTAATTGACATATAATTGCTTTTTCTACAATATGAGTTAGTCCTCTATTAAAGTTATTGTTGATTTGAAATAAATCATTTTGGTGATGGTACTCATATTCAGCTTCAGAAAAGAAGAACTCTTTATAATACAAAGGATCAAAGCCTTTTAAAAAATCTGGATTGTTGTCGGGATATATCTTCTGTCTCTTATAAAAGACTGGGTAATCAATAAAAACATTTAAAAAATTGGAGGTATGTAGTTGTTCAAAATCATTGAAAAGCCTCATAATAAAAGGTTTAATGTTCTCAATATTTTTTTGACCAAATTCTGTCAAAAAACTTTTTCCTGTCAATCTAATAATTATATCAGGATTGAAAAGATTACGCCTTATCAAATTATCATACTTTGAAAAAACTGTTAAATCAATCAAGTTACGATGAAGATAATTCTTAAACCCATTTTCATAATCACCGATTGAATCATAATAAAACATTAAATTATCAAAAACATATGAATCAGTAATAGGATAATTTGATGCTAACTGAATTAATGAGTTTTCAAAATTTTTATTATTTGATTCACGGAATGACTTAAGGAGATCAAACATTAAAATAAAAGCATACGAATTGTTACTTTCAAGATCAATGAATTTTTGAGCTAGAAATTTTTCTTTGAAAAACTGATAAAAGTCCTTTTGGGCATTATTAGCATGGTTTATTGCATCATAACTATAAATATATCCTGGATCCCATGGCGTAATGGTTTTATCGCATTTTGAAAGCCAAGTGATTTCTTTTTCTGTGGATTTATACTCTGAATAAAATTTAATTTGCTTAGTTACTTTAATACTATCAAAATGAAATCTTGATTTCATTTGTTTTGAAAGAAGCATAAATCCATTAACAATCTCAAGTTTACCAAGGTCAAGGATTTTAGAATCTTTAAGATTAATATTACCATTTACAATTTTCAGGTTGGATAGTGTCTCAATTGAGCTGAATCTTAAATTTAAATCTCCATCTATTTTTATTATTCGACCCAAGCTCTTTAGTTTTTTGCAATTGGACGAAACCTCAAGACTCCCATTTATTTCTTGAATATCACCAAAGTCTTGAAAATCAGGATTTGAAATAGATAAAGAGCCGTTAATTATACTTACATTTTTAATCGCTGTAATGTTCCCCTCCATAATAGTAAAAAAAACATCCTCGGCATGCTCATGCTCTAAGTGTACCAAATCATCGATTGTAAATAAATCAATAAAAAGCATTGTAATATCCTATATTAGGATTAAAGGTAGTTGTTTTAATAGTTTATATAACTACCAGAACTACAGATGTTCCTATAATGATTGTGGTAACAATATTCATGATAATGGAAGTATTGAAGAACTTATTTATTGAGGTTAATTTATTATACTCAGTCGCCCAATCTGCAAAATGTTTATCCCATTCTGTTTTGTTAAATTGTGATTTTTGGATTTGAACGAATAATGCTATTTTTTTTAAAGCTCCAACGCTAATCATCATTCTTGTTTCCCTTCTGAAAATGAGGAATTTTGTTATTCCGGTGACAAATACATTTACCATAGAGAGTACTAAAATAATGACAAACATAGGTTTGATGAAACTTATACTTGAGATGGATAAACGATCTGTTAATGAAACCATTAACGCACATAATCCAATTGAAATGCCAAAAAGCCAGTTACTAAACTCTTTTATTGATCTCTCTGTCTTTTCTGAGATCTGAAATTTTGCAAATACAGTTTCAAAATCTTCCATAGGGCAATTAGTTTTATAAATTTGTTACAGATAGCAAGTCTCGATATAATGATAGAATCTGTCTTATTATTAGATCTTTCTCAAAATAAATTGTCCCTATTGATAGGAAAGAATTGTCTCGAATTACTGATATTGCTTTTGTGTTATGGTTAGTTGTCTTTGGATCTGTCTAACGTGCAGAATATGAGCAATTAACCATAACGGCCCGGCGGTATGTTTTAGTAGGCGTAACCCGACGACAGCACCGGGCAGAATCCTGGTACCCCGCGCCAGCGGGGCCGATAAACTGTCACGGTGCAAGGAGGGTTTGGCGCGTGTTTTTGCCGTCATGGTACAAATTT
>JAFGSC010000019.1 GCA_016934875.1 Candidatus Atribacteria bacterium | reverse complement strand
GTATAAAAAATTGCCGGGGCAGTAGGTTATTCAAGGGTTGTAGCCCGCTTCAACCTTTGTGTACCTTGATAGGAAATTGCCCCGCAATCGGCAACTTTTCATACCGCCACCGTTTGGGCACCATATTAGGAAACTGCTCTGTTGACAAGTTTGTAGTAAATAATGGAATCGTTTTTCTGATTTTGGATGAAAAACCTTTAATTTTGAAAATAAAAAAATGGACATAAAAGCTGAATTATATTTGGGCGACTGTACTGAGATATTGAAGAATATACCTGATAATTCAGTTGACTTGGTTTTTACTTCACCACCATATGCTGACCAACGTAAAAGCACTTATGGTGGAATTGCTCCCGATATATATGTTGACTGGTTTTTACCCATAACTTCTGAATTACTTCGAGTATTAAAACCATCTGGAACTTTTGTCCTAAACATCAAAGAAAAAGTTGTAAATGGAGAAAGAAGTACTTATGTAATGGAACTAATTATTGAAATGAGAAAACAGGGTTGGTTTTGGACCGAAGAGTTTATCTGGCATAAAAAAAACTGTTATCCTGGCAAATGGCCGAATAGATTCAGGGATGCATGGGAGAGATTACTTCAATTTAATAAAAGTAAAAGCTTTTCGATGTATCAAGAAGAAGTAATGGTTCCGATGGGTGATTGGAAGAAAACAAGACTTAAAAATCTAAGCGAAACTGATAAAATAAGAGATAACTCTAAAGTTGGCAGTGGCTTTGGTAAAAATATTTCGAACTGGATTGATAGAGATATGGCATATCCAACTAATGTGTTACATCTTGCAACAGAATGTAGTAATAAAAATCATAGTGCTGCATTTCCTGAAGGATTACCCGAATGGTTTATAAAGTTGTTTACAAAACCTGGAGATTGGGTATTAGACCCATTTATGGGTTCAGGAACTACAAATATTGTTGCTCAAAGAATGTCAAGAAATTCTATTGGTATTGAGATTATTCCTGAATATTATGAAAAAGTAAAAAAGGAAATCCAACCAGTTCATTATGTTTTATTTGAACCAAAACCTGATTATGAAAAAGCTCAACCTGAGAGACGTTACGCAATACGTTGAAGATAATATTGGTACTTTTCATCAGAAAAGAATCGATAGTCTTAATAAGCTTAAACTCAAGACTGTTTTAAAAAAGAAAAATCCATATCTGTTTAAGGCTAAATATCTAATGACAGCCGAACAGATAATCAAAGGTTTAACGGATGCGTTTATATCATCGAATGAAGAAACCATATTTGGTGATTGGCTTGAAGGGCTTGCTATTTTCATTAACTCAAAAGTATATAATGGATGGAAATCAGGAATTACAGGTATTGACATAGAATTTGACAAAGACAATATTCGGTATATTCTTACCATTAAGTCAGGCCCAAACTGGGGTAATAGTAGTCAAATTTCAAAAATGAAAGCGGATTTTAAAACCGCAATGAAAACACTAAGAACAAGCAATTCAAAACTTCAAGTTGTTGCAATTAATGGTTGTTGTTACGGGAAAGACAATGTCCCTGACAAAGGTGATTATTTTAAATATTGTGGTCAAAGATTTTGGGAGTTCATTTCTGGTGACGAAAATTTGCACATCGATTTAATTGAACCATTGGGTCATAAAGCCAAAGAGCGTAATGATGAATTCATAAAATCTTATTCCAAAATGATTAACAAATTTACTAAAGAATTTACTACCGACTTTTGTAATGAATCTGGCGAGATTGATTGGGCCAAATTAGTAAAATTCAACTCGGGAAAATATTAAATACGGCACCCAACATCGTGTATAAAACATTTGGCAGTCAGTGGTTTATCGAGCTGCACAGCTCGTATCAAAAGCAGCTTTAACTTGATAGGAAATTGCTTCGAAATGCCAAACGTTTCATACACGCAACCGTTGGCAAACATACTAAAAAGACACTGCAAACATGAAATGGAGTTCTGATTTCGAAGAAATAATAAAATACAACAAGGATAGGATTAGCAAATTTGACTTTGATAAACCGACTGCTGATTTTTTAATCAATTATGGTTTACCAAAAGAGGCTGCACCGTTTTTGACATTTTCAAATGATACTGACGAACAATATGAGGGCATTGGTAATCTTACTCATAAATTTGATTTCCTTGAAAAAGATTACGAAAGGTATATCGTGATTGGTTCCAATGGAAATGGTGACGAGATAGTGATTGATAAAGAGGATAATTGTAAAGTTAAACTACTTGACCATGAAGATTATTTTTCAGAGCAGTTTATGAATTCTAATATTGAAAAATTGGCCGGGACACTCATGATTTATCAAGACTTTGTTGCAGGTGTTTTAGAAAAATATGGTGAGGATGGATTAATGGATTGTAAATACACACCTGAGGATATTCAACGCCTGAAAGAAAGCTTGGCTCAAAATGATAAAGACTCAATTATTGAAGGGAGAATGTGGAATGAAGAGATTGAGATTTTAATAGTAAACAAAGAGGAGATTTAATAATGGGACTATTTAACTCAAAAAAGAAAAGTCAAATTCCTGATTCATACCATGACAAGACCGAGTTAATTGGAGTTTATACTATTCCAAATCACGATGATGTGAAATTAATTGAATTGGTCATTGAAGAAAACTTGAACGACTTTGACCCGATTCAAATAACTCAAGAGCAGAAAGGGTTGGATAAAATGGACTGGCAGACGGCTTATGATGAACAGTATCTGAATGCTGAGGGTAATGAGATTATTGGAGACGACTTTGATAGACCAAATGGACTGACAAGGTTTAGATTGGTTTTCTTTTTTCACTATCTTGATTTCAACAAACCTCTGCTTAGTCAATATGGATTGATTAAACTAAAGCAGGTGACTGATATGCCTGTTAGATTGAGTAAAATAATTGAATATGAACCAATAAATTAAAAAAGTACGATTTGCCAACAAGCGGTATAAAACATTGGGGTTTAAGTGGTTATGCGAGCGTCCTACCCCGCATCAAGCTCAGCGTAACTCGACAAGAAAGTAGCCCGCAATCCCCAACGTTTCATACCGCCGACCGTTGTACGCCATATAAACGAACCGTTGCAACCTAACTGATTTAGAGAAAAAATAATGAAAATATACCGATATATACTTATTATCACGATTCTAATACTTCCAAATTCATGTGATTTTGCGAAAAGAAAAGTAAAAGGCGGAATTAACAAGATTGCCCAAGAAGCAGGTGGTTTAGTTGATGAGTTTTTGACACTGCCTGACAGGACTTTAAAACGAGATATTTTAGACAATGAGTTATATGGGGAATGGATTTTAACTGGACAATCTTTAAAATACATAGATAAACAACAAACTGATTATCCAGATTGGGAAAGCATAACTTACCCATCATTGAGATTTGAGTTAAAAGAGGATAAAACTGTTAAAGCCTGGATTTACGAGAAATATTTGCCGATTTCATTTTTTAAATATCCTGTAACAGAAAATGACTCTGCATTAATATCAGGCAAATGGACTATAGGTAAAGATTCATACAATACAGATACTATTTCGACTTTTAAAAACAAACTTTACTTGGATTTTAATATCAATGCGATTGTTACCCTTGATATTACCGAAAAAGACGGTGAAATAATACTATGGTCATATATTGGCGACCCTGACAATTTATATTATCAAGAGTACAAAAGATAAGACCAAGAATATTAAAACAAAAAAATGATTAATTTGAAAGAAATACGGCGTACAAGGTATAGTGCATGCGGGTTTCAGAGGTTTGCGAGCGTTTGTGGCTCGTAAAAAAGTCGGTTGTAACTTGATAGTTTATCGCCTCGTAATCCCGCACGACACCATACCATCAACCGTTAGCAACAAGGCATAAATTGAACTCCGATTATCCAAACTAAATAATTAATATTATGGGAAATTATAAAAGTATCATTCAATCAACCAAACTTGAACCCCAAATGAAGATTAGGGAGTTTCTAAAAGGCGCTAATGACTATAACAATTATGTTATAGGTGAATATCTTCTTGATGATGATAAATATGAAGTATATCCTGAAGGTGTTAATTATCTGGATAGTGATGGGGTATTGTTCTATTTCTCAAAATCAGATATGATTTCTAAAAACTGCGAATATTGGGATGATTAATTTTAAAAAAGACTATGAAGCCTTCATATGACAAAAAAGTAACAATGAGATGCCCTACTTGTGGGGATTCTCATTTTGAATATAATGAGGATAAAACGTGGATCAAGTGTATTAGGTGTGGTAGGGAATTTAAAAATGGCGCTGATGAACTTATAGAGTTTAACCAGTCTATCATTAATACAGAACAAGATGAAACTAAGCTGGAAGTATTGAAGGACCTTAAAAAAGATTTAAGTAATTCAATAAAAAAATCACTCAAGGGCAACAAGTATCTGAAATTCAAATAAAATGGAAATTCTAGGATTAATTATTTCAATTTTAGCTCTTGCATTGACTATAATTACATACATTTTGCATGACAATAGAATAAAAAAGCAAGAAAAATTATTGAATGAATATCAATTAGCTAAAATTGAAACTGAAAAGATTGAATTAAAAAAGGCCCTAATTGAAGCTAATGTCATAAAGATAAAAGATTGGAAAAATGCCATCAAAGTATATAACAAGGGAAAATCTATAGCTAGAAAGGTGTATGTTACGATACCTAGCTCAGAATCTTATAACTTGATTGGTGGTAGTCCCTGTCCGATAGATTTAAAACCAAATCATAGTATTGAGTTTATACTTCTACTTTCAACCGAATATCCTGACAAAATTGAAGTTAAATTGGAGTGGGAAGATGACTTTAACGAACATAATGTTGAAAATCAAGAATTACAATTATTATAATTTGTTATAAATGCCCTGTTGCTAACATGCGGTCATACGCAATTGCCGGGCAGAGGGGTTGCTAATGTTGGTTCATTTGGTTATCTTTCGGGTAACACGAAACGAAAGCGCCCATGAATCGGCAACTGCGCATACCGCCGACCGTTTATGGGCAAAATGAAGAGCGACCCTGCAAACAATAAAATTTCATGATTGATAGATAAATGAAAGAACTGAAAAATAACATAGGATTTGATTTAGGAACAAGCAAATTTCGATTATACAAAGAGGGAAAACAAATTACTGAGATTCCTGCTCGCATTGAGATTGGAGACGAGAAACATGAGAAAGTCGTGATTAACGGAAAGATTGCTGACTTTAATGGAACTGAAACACTATTGAGACAGGAAATTAAGAAAATTCAGAAACCATTCCTTGGATTTTTATATCCGACTTTTACTTCACTCGTGTCGGTACCTTCTGATATGAGCGAGGTTGCATTGAGAACGTTTCGTGATGCAATGGAGCATGCTGGAGCAAAAACCTGTTTCATGCTTAACGATTGTTTTATTGCTTCAACTGGATTAGAGATTGACATTAAAAATTCAACTTCAATGATTGTTGACTCTGGTGCAGGTAAGACAAGTATAACGACAACAAAGGGATATGAAATTATAAAAAATGACATTCTTGATATTGCAGGATTAAATCTTGACGAAGCGATTCAAACATATTTAAGCAGCAAATACGACTTGATTGTTGATTTAAAAGTGGCTGAAAAATTAAAGATTGAGTATGCGGACTTTAGGGAAAATAAGCATATTGATAAAACTGTAAGGATTACTGGACAAGTTAAACAGTCTGATAGTGTCAAAGACATTAAAATTCAAAGCTTTGAGATAACGGAGTGTTTAAGAAATGATATTGAATTACTTGTTGAAAGGATTATTCGCCACTTTGAAAATTTGGAGGATTCTGATTCAGAAAAGATTAAAATGACTGGTATTTATCTAATAGGTGGTGGATTTAAATTAAACGGATTAATAGACTTGATTTCTAAAAGGATTAATGTAAATTCAAAATCATACGGATTTAGTAATGATTACATGAAAACTGGTCTTGAAAAAATACAAGCAAATCCAGGAGAATTATTAAAATACATGATGATATAAAAACATTCAGCCCATAACAATATAGGATTTAAGGCACAGTTGAGCCAAAAAAAAGAGGCAGTAAGCTAGAGAACCTACTGCCAAAAAAAGAGGTTTGTG
>JAFGSC010000183.1 GCA_016934875.1 Candidatus Atribacteria bacterium | reverse complement strand
TTCCTTCACTTTTTCATCCTTTCTACTACTGTCTTTCGATAACCATTCCCTCTTCCAATTTGGTCATACAGGTACGTACATTGGGTACACCGTTGACCTTCATCAAGCAGGAAGAACATTTTCCAATGGCACAGAAAAAACCCCGTGGGCGCTTCATTTTGATGCTATAACTCAATACCTTAATTCCGGCAGCAACCAATGCGGAAGCAATGGGTTCATCACTGTATCCTTCCATCTTTTCTCCCTGAAAGATAAAATTAACTTTTTTCCCGTGGGTAAACTCAAGAATGGGATGGTTCTGAATTCGCATAGAATAGATCCTTTCATCAATCAAAGGTGTGATTACGCAAACAGCACATATAAATAAAAAACAGAGAATAGCATACACTATTTCTCTGTTTTAAAGTAATATTCTTTTAAGGATCGATCGATTTCTCTAATCACTTTAAGTCGATTATAAAAAACCCGCTTTGAGAAAAACATCTTTTTCTCTACCTTTATCTACCCTCTGAATCAATGATGTTATTTTGAAAAAATAAATAAACAGGGTATATCGAATTGCACAAATAAATCTACACCTGGCAATTATTATAGCACCAATGAAAGTAAAAAAACAGGTTTTTTACAATTTCTTAATTATTTTTTATGATTGTTAATTCTTAATTATCGATTCCTGCGTAAAAAAGTTGGAATTTCCAAATCATCGTAATTCAAATTGTTTTTTGGTACTTCTTTATTGATATCTTTTTCAATGACAGTTCGTTCTTCTGGCTGTTTCATTTCCGGTACGGATTCAGAAACCACTTTCTTTACCTGTTCGGTTTCCTCCGAAGAGAGCATATCAAAACCAGTTGCGATCACGGTAATGCGAATATCTTCACCAAGTGATTCGTTGATCACTGCTCCGAAAATGATATTGGCATCCGAATTGGCAGCTTCCTGAATGATTTCGGCTGCCTGGTTCACTTCATAGAGGGTCATATTCTTACCGCCGGAAATATTAAATAAGATTCCCTTGGCATCGGTAATTTTCGTTCCAAGAAGAGTACTGTTGACGGCACCGTAGGCAGCTTCGGTAGCACGATTATCGCCATTAGCCCTTCCTATTCCCATAATAGCTGTTCCTGCATTTTCCATAATCATTTTAACATCTGCAAAGTCAACATTGATGAGTCCAGGCTCAACAACGATCTCGGATATTCCCTGAATTCCGTGAAGAAGAAGTTCATCCGCCATTTTAAATGCTTCTAAAACCGGGGTTTTTTCTGAAATCACCTGCAACAGCCGGTCATTTGGAATGACGATCAGCGTATCAACGTATTCCTTTAGCAGTTGGATGCCCTCATCTGCCTGTTTTTTCCTCTTGATTCCCTCAAAGGTAAACGGCTTGGTCACTATACCAACGGTCAAAGCACCTAATTCCTTGGCTAATTGGGCAATAACCGGACTTCCCCCGGTACCTGTTCCACCACCCATACCTGCGGTAATAAACACCATGTCCGAACCTTCTAACACTTTGCTGATCTTATCCCGATCTTCCTCGGCTGCCCTTTTGCCAATGGCAGGATTCGATCCACTCCCTAAACCCATGGTAATCCTGCTCCCGATCTGTATTTTCTGTTCAGCATTGGAAAGCGCCAATACCTGGGCATCCGTATTCGCGGAAATATATTTTACACCATTGATTCTTTCCTCGATCATTCGATTGACAGCATTTCCTCCACCGCCACCAACTCCAATGACTTTGATATCAACAAACGACATCGATCTTTCAGGTATATTATTATTCAATATTAACCTCCCCCAAATTGATTGGTAGATATTATTTCATTCAATTTATCCTATTGTTTTACTTATTTTCTTCATCTTTTAAAAAAAATCTCTTAACCAATTGACAAATCTGGTTAATACAGGACCGCTTTTACTTTTCCCCTGCTTACTAAAACCGGTCAGAGAGCCCTCTTCAAAGGCATGCACGATTAAGCCCATGACAGTTGAAAATCTTGGCTCATTAATCAAATCGCCTAACTCACCCTGATAATCCGGTTTCCCGATGCGGGTATTGGTGTTAAAAACCTTTCCGGCTAACTCTGCAATCCCTGGTAAAAAGGCACATCCCCCTGTCAAGACAACTCCCTGGGTAAACATACGGTCATAATTCGCTCTTTCCAGTTCTTCTTTGATTAAGCCAAAAATTTCCTGCATCCTGGGTTCTATAATATCAATCAGGTACTTTTTGGATATTTTTTCCTTTTCCTTACCATTGGTCTTGGAAATTTCTATCATGTCCTCAGGAGAAATATAATTCCCTATAACACTTCCGTATTTCAGTTTCAATCTTTCTGATTCTTCAATCGACGTTTTGAGACCAATTGCCAGATCATTCGTAACCTGTATCCCGCCTAATGGCAATATTGAAGAATAAATCATATTGTCATTCAAGAAAATGGAAATATCAGAAGTACCAGCCCCTATATCGATGAGCAAAACGCCCAGTTCTTTCTCGGTTTTAGTCAGGATAGCATTGCCACAGGCTAAACTACCAAAGATTAACTCATCAACTTCAAAATCGGCCATTTCCATACATTTCAATAAATTCTGTACAGCGGTAACCGAACCTGTAACGATGTGAACCTTTCCTTCCAGTCTCGAACCGGTCATACCCATCGGATCTGATATACCCTTTTGGCCATCTAAAATGAATTCTCTTGGCAAGACATGAATTAACTCTCTATCGGGTGAAATGACGCCTGCCTTGGCTGCTTCAATCACCTTCTCAATGTCTTCTTCTCCAATTTCAGGATGTTCCTTGGATATTGCGATTACTCCCTGGCTATTAAAAGAAGAAATGTGACTCCCGTTGACGGAAACAATCCCGGAGCCAATTTCAACCCCTGCCATCCTTTCAGCATTGGCAATCGACTCCCTGGCTACCTGGGCAGCTTGTTCTAAATCGACAATCACTCCTCTTTTAACACCTTTAGACGGGACAGAGCCTATACCTACAATTTCCAGATGATTATTTTCCAATACCTCTGCTATCAGCGTATTGGTCTTATCTGTTCCTATATCCAAACCTCCTATCAGAATCTCACCTTTCATCGATATCCTCCTCTTTACTAAGCCATGCAGTAATTTTTGATCAATCAATTTTCTTACCTTCCCTAATTTTCGTATCGGCACCCTTTTCTGGTACGAAGCTCTTGTCCGTACCAACCATCACAAATCAACCTGAGCCATGATTTTTCTCATGAATTATTCTTCCAGGACAATCGAGAGCCTATCCTCAAATTTCATATTGATTTCTTTAAGCGGTATTTTTTCCTGGATGACTTTTTGCAAGGCATTTTCCAGCAAATACCACTCTTCAATCAATTGTTCGGCATTGGCAATTCGAACTTTGATGTCATTCTCTTTGTAAAATAAAAGATACTCGTCTGCCGAAATAACCTGTATTTTATAGAATTGGTCCGGAAAAATATTTTCTAATACTTTCCTTAAATCCTGTATTTTTTTGTATTCCTGGCAATCAATGATTTCACCGGGTTTTTTCATACCAATATCCAATCCGGATATGATGTACAAACCATACGGATTGCTAAACTGCGCTGATACCAAAAGGATCATACCTTCTTCGTTTGCCTGGTAGAATCGGTTATTCCACACCAGAAGAAGACTTGGCTGACGCTCTATCACTTCAATGTTCAATTCCCCGGGAAGCCCTTTACTTATGGAAACATGGTCTATCCAGGGATTATGCAACAGTTTACGAGTAGCCTCTTTCGTATTAAAATGAAATAAATTCGTTTGATACTCAATTCCTGCCTGGATGAATATGTCCTCACTGCTAAGGTAATCATTCCCATGAATATTAACTTTTGTTATACCAAAGAATGGCGAAGTAAAAATAAAATAAAAAAGAATCCACCCAAGAAAACCAAGAATGATGTAATAGAGCAAGAGCCTTGCCAGGCTTATTCTGCCATTACTTTCCTCCTCTTCTTCTTCTTCTTCAGAGACATTCTCCTCATGATCAACCGAATCCTGATAACTGATAAATCCAACCCCTCTTATTCATCAAAATATTCTGTTCTACCAAATCCAAGTATATTGATTTCTCTCTCTAATTTGATTCCGAAGTTTTTTTCTACTCTCTCTTCTATTTTCTCGATTAAAAGTAAAATATCCTTCGAGGTCGCTCTTCCACAATTGATGATAAAATTAGCATGTTTTTCGGATACCTGCGCGTCTCCAATTCGTAAACCCTTCGCTCCGGATTGCTCAATAAGGTAACCTGCCGGTTTTTCTTGGGGATTTTTAAAGATACACCCGGCAGTAAGGAATGCAAGGGGTTGACTTGCCTTTCTTTGTTTATAAAAATCTTTTACTTTAGTAATAATCTTTGTTTTATCACCTCTTGCCAGTCTGATCTCTGCATTAAGTAAAATATATCTTGATAGATTGATAAGAATACCCCTGTACAGGAAGGTGAATTGACTACTATCAAGTTCCTGGAAATGTCCGTAGAAATCAATCAAGGAAATCTTGTGGACAATATTAGCAAGTGATTCACCCCCAAAACTGGCATTGTTCATAATCGCCCCACCCAATGTTCCGGGTATATGCGAGGCAAACTCAAGGCCACTGAGTTCCCTTTCAATTGTCATTTTCACTAGATGGGGAAGTATAACTCCCGCACCTACTTTTATCATTTTATCAAAATATTCTATTTTGTCGAGCGTTCCGGCAATTTTTATAACCAAACCCCGGATACCATCATCTGAAACTAAAATATTCGATCCATTTCCAATGATATAAATCGGTAAATCGCGCTCGGAGGCAATTAAGACAATATTCTTCAGGGCTTCCTGGCTCTTGGGAATATAGAAAAAATCGGCAACCCCTCCAATCTTCCAGGTTGTATGAAACTTCATAGGCTCATCGATTTTCATCTCTCCGTCTAAGCCATTTTTTTCAATCTCTTTCCAAAACCTGCTCTTGTTAAACATGATTTACCTAGACCACTCTGGTATCAATGCCCGCTAATTCTTTTGCCAAATCTTTCCCGACTTTCCACACATCTCCGGCACCCATGGTAATAATAATATCACCCGGGATCATTCGTTCCATTAAAAAATGGACCGTTTCCTTCTTTTTGGGAATATAGTAAACATCTTCGTTCTTATTCTCTTTAACCTTTCTGTAGACCAATTCAGCCGAAATATTTTCAATAGGCTTTTCGTTTGCCGGATAAATTTCATTGATCACGACTAAATCTGAATCCTGAAAAGCATAACCAAACTGATCCAATAGCAGCTTGGTTCGGCTATAACGATGAGGCTGGAATACGGTAATCATTCTGCGTTTCGGCCATCCCATCCTAATTGCTTTCAGTGTAGCCTTGATCTCAGAAGGATGATGCCCGTAATCATCGATAATCATAAAGACATCATGTATATTGGCAATCAATTCCTGTCTTCGTTTTACTCCCTTAAAATCATAGAGTATATCCTGAATATCCTTAAATTTTATTCCTAATTGCATCGTCGCAGAAATGGCAGCCATCGCATTAGATATATTATGGTATCCCGGAACATTAAGACTTAAAGAACCCAATTTTTGTTGCTTATAGTAAATATCAGAGTTTGAAGTGTTGTGAAATAAGGTGGGGTTTAATGCCTGCATCTGAGCATCGGGATGAAAACCATAGGTAATCACCTTCTGTTTAAAAGGATTTTTATTGATTAATCTTCTTACATTTTCACAGTCATAACCAAAAATAACCGATCCGTCATCCGGCACCTTATTGACAAATTGGCCAAAGCTTTCTATCGTCCTTTCAATATTGTTATAATAATCCAAATGATCATTTTCAATATTGGTGACAATGGCTAAATTCGGATTCAGCAATAAAAAAGAGCCATCACTTTCATCAGCTTCAACAACGACATAATCCCCTTTGCCAAGCTTGCCATTTCCTCCAATATCGTTGACTTCCCCTCCGATGGCAATCGTGGGATCCAACCCAATCCGATTCAGAATCAAGCTGGTCATAGAGGTCGTCGTCGTTTTTCCATGCGTCCCCGAAACAGCGATGCGATGTTTCTGATCCATGATACGAGAAAGCATTTCAGCCCTGGGAATAATTTTAATATGATTTTCTCTGGCCGCGATGACTTCCTGGTTCTCTCCATTGATTGCTGAAGATACCACCACCAAATTTGCACCATCAATATGGCTGCTATCATGCCCTTTGTAGACCATGGCACCCTTATTGATCAATCTTCTCGTTATATTGTTACGCTGTAAATCTGACCCGGTAATTTCATAACCTAAATCTAACAGAATTGAGGCAATTCCGCTCATTCCGGCTCCGCCAATCCCGATAAAATGAATGTGCTTACCTTCTAAATTCATAACTAAACCTTTCTGAATGCATCTAAGACTTCCATGATTCTCTTATCTTAATAGTTTACCTTATTTTATTCATAATTGAAATAAATTCCTTGCGGATTAAGCTTCTTTTTTCAGGTCACGATAGATCGTTTCGATGATTGCCTCATCCGCATTTCGATTGCCCATATTTCTACTGTTGCTGGCTAATCGATCGATTTCTTCCTGATTATCCAGTAATCTGGATAATTCGCCGGCTAATTTCTGTTCAGATAATTCGCTCTCAGGAATAAGAATGGCAGCATGATTCTTTTCCAGGAAGCGCGCGTTGTAAAATTGATGATTTCCGGTAGCATACGGATAGGGAATCAGTATGGATGGTAATCCCTTTGCAGTGAGCTCGGCAACCGTTGTTGCCCCTGCCCTGCAAATAGCCAAATTGGCCAAGTCATAGGCATTTCCCATCCGATATAGATAGGATAGGACATGGATCACATTCTTGTGCCTGGAATGATCTATCTTCTCCTTTACGGAGAAATAGTCATCCTTTCCGGTAATCATCAGTACTTGCCAATGATCCCAAACTCCCTCATTGATGAATTCCAGGCAATTCAAAAATGTTTGATTAATCGCGCTTGCTCCCTTACTCCCTCCAAAAACCAAGATTGTTTTTTTATCTTCAACCAGGTTAGTGCCCTGAATAAGCTCATGCTTATTTCCTTCCCAAACTTCCTTTCTAACCGGATTACCAAGATGTATTGTTTTATTCTTCCTCCAAAAATGGTATTTTGTTTCAGGAAAACTCAGAAAAACCCTTCGACAGGTTAAGGATAAAAACTGATTGGTTATTCCCGGAATTGCATTTTGCTCATGGAGGTAAGTAGGTATGCCCATTAAAGAGGAAACCAAGGCAACGGAACCACTGACATAGCCTCCAGTTCCTATCACCAGATCAGGCTTGATTTTTTTGATAACCTTGTAGGAGTCAATAAGAGAGGCAAAGAATAAGAGTAAAGCATAAATGTTTTCCAGACATATTTTCCTTTGAATCCCTTTAACCTTCAAGGCATAAAACTGAAATCCCTCTTTGGGAACAATCTCTGCTTCCATCCCACGATTGGTTCCTACAAACACAATTTCATTGTCAGATTCTTTTTTCTGAAATGCCTTGGCAATACTTATTCCTGGATAGATATGTCCGCCAGTTCCTCCTCCGGTAACAATCATTTTCATTGTTCTATTGACCCTTTTTCGATTGCACTTTTAGAAATATTTAATAAAATTCCACAACTCAGCATCGTTACAATCAGGGAA
>JAFGSC010000182.1 GCA_016934875.1 Candidatus Atribacteria bacterium | reverse complement strand
TTCTTTATTCATATTCAAATGATCTTTATTATTTCCTGGCATATCCTTCTCCTTTCTATAAAAAGCCATAAAAATCGCTTCTTTTCCTCCTTATTGTTCCTATCTAATTCGTTTCGTTTCATTCATGCGAATACTGATTAGATAAAGCTAAAAATCTTTCTATTTAAAATCCAAATTTGATTTCAGCCGTTAAAGTAATCTTTCGCTTATTCTGGTTGATCTGATTATCCTGATTATAAATATTTTTAAAAGAACCGGTGAGTGATAATTGCCAATCCTCAGAAAGATCATAGCTAAGAGAGGCTAGAAATTGATCTGAACCTTCTATAATGCCTGATAAAAATTGGTTTTGATTAGCAATCACCGGATCTGAAGGTAAGGAAATCCCATGCTGTCCCTCACCATGACGCTCATGGATATAAGACAATTGGAGATCGGCCTTCTCATTCAACTGATAATTGAACTTTACAGCAAGCTGATCGGCATCTGGACCCAGCGGGTGACCCAGATACTCTCCTTGAAATAAATAGGATTGCCATTCCTCTCTGGGAAAATAGACATAATTATTGATTCGGGTATACTCTAAGACTAAATCTGTTTTATGATCTGAAAAAATATCGGGGATGTTGCTGCCCAATATGAAGCCATATCTTCCAGGGAAGGGATTGGTTTGCTGATAGAAGATAAAATCATCAAACAGGATTTCTCCATAGAATTTTGAGCCGTTTTCAAGTTGATACTGTAAATCCAACCCAATGTTATAGTTGATATTATTTTCCTTTTCGGAAAGACGGGAAATATTGCTATAGAGCTGCTGGGTCAGGTAATGAATCAGTGGGAAAGGTATGGGGTTGAAATAAAGAACTCCGCAATTCTGTTTTACAATTGCTGTTTCAGAAAGACCAACCCGCCAGGGCGTTTCCGGTGAATATTCAAAACGCTGTCCAAACAATAGTCTTTGGTCATCTAACAGAGAGAAAAATTTCGTAAAATAGACTTCTCCCCAGCTGCCAACCATTTGGTCTGAATCAATATTGCCTGAATACTTCAACATATCAAGGTAAGAAACATTATCGGATAAGATCAGTGAGCTAATGTGTCCAGGTCCCCATTTTAGCTCATCCCGACCAATTTGCCATACGATCCCGGGTATCTCCACTTCATCAAAAAGAGAGAAAATGGGGATATTCTCTGAAATTGACAGATGTGCAGAATCCGTTTTAAACTTGAAATAGCCTTTATTTAAATTCAATTCAATGGGAGAATATTTTAGGTTGTACAGGTCGTACACCTGTACATCGATTGAAATATCTACGAGAAAAGGCAGCTCATCCCATATTTCTCCTTTTAGAAGAGCTCCTAATTGCATTTCGTATAAACCCTGATCGAAATTGATGATGTGATTATCTTCCTTTGCATGGCTTTGATCCCCAATCCATTCCTCTTCTCCCGCTAAATCAATGAATTGATTCAGATAACCCGAAAGAGTGAAATGCTCTTTGAAATGATGAATTAAGGTTTTCCCTTTATTTAAATAGATAATTTGTATACCATAGGCAGATAGTTCACTCTTGAATTCGGTAACCAGAAACTTTAAATATTCTATTTCTGTTTCCGTTAGTTTTTCTTCAGTTAAATGCCCGCTTTGCAGCAAGAATATGATTTGACTAACCATCTCAGCTAATTGGCAACGAGGAGTTGGATAAATCATCGATTGATCTTGAAGATATCCCTTTTCTATGAAATAAGAGATATATTGAATGGATTGATCCTGCTGATACTCCTGAAGTACTTCTTGATGGGATACTTCCTGAGGTAGGACGCGCACACCAAATTCTTTTAATTCCTCTTCAAATTCAGTAACCAATTTTTCCAAACGGACTTTTTCCGTTTCAGTTAAATCTATTTTTTCTTTTTGAATATTGACCAGGCTTTGATTGATCAGCATAGCAACTTCTCTACGCGTTAAAGGCTTACTATAAAGACCAATGCTGCCAATGCCCTTTAGAAGATTCATAGATTCCAATTGTTGAAGATCTGCATAAACCCAACTATCCAGGGGAATATTGAGTAAAGGGCTAGGACTTGCATTGGCGTTGATCCCTAAAAGCCCAACCATACTTAATTGCAAAAACAATAGCAAAAGGAACAGGGCTATTAGATTAAAAGGTAGCTTGCTCCTGAAAGGCAGGATTTCTTTCCCTCTTATTTTTTTCATTTTTAATACTTTTCTTAGGGGCTTATGGCACATTTGCTGCATTTTAAAGAAACGTCAAATTGAAAGCATTCCCCCTAATTACTCTTTATCATTATTCTTTATAATCTTTTTCGGATTGGTTGTAACCAAATTAAGCGCTTCCTGCTGCCCAATAACTTGGGAAGCTTTCTGTACTCCTTCCGATAAAATAGGCTTTCTACCATATTTTGAAACGGAATGAGCATCGGTAACCAGATAATCAATTATACCTCTTTTGAGCACCTTTATGGCAAAATTTTTTATTTCCTGCCCAAACAACCCGCTTAGACTCGCCGAAGTCAGCTGTGTTTCAATGCCTCTTTGATGCCATTCTTCTAAAAGATCAATATGATGATAAAAATAAAAACATCGTTCCACATGAGCAATAATAGGAAGGTATCCTTTTAATTGGATTTGAAATATAACATTCTCAATTTCGGTTGAAATCCTAATCGAGTTTGGAAATTCAAGAAGCAAGTAGGATGAAGAGTTAAGCGTGACTAAACTATCCCCGGTTAAATCCTTCAACAAACCATCATAAAAATGAATTTCGCTGCCCGGAAATATCTTTATCGGAATTTCCTGATTAACTAATAGCTCATTCAGCTGAGCTACTTTCTCCAGAATTTGGCTTTTTTTCGTTTCATAGATACCATTCTTGTAATGAGGTGTAGCAATGATTGCAGTAATTCCGTCTTCAGCTGCCATCTTAGCCATCAATAAGGATTCATCCCAGGAATCAGGGCCATCATCTAAGTGTGGCAAAATATGACAATGCGTGTCGATCAATGATTCCTCCATTCTTCTGTTAAAAAGCTTTAAAAGAAACGAATAAAATGACAAAATAAAATAAGATCCATTGATGTATATTAATACTACGACTCAGCTAGATTAATATCTATTTATAAGTTATAAGCTGTCTTTCTATTCAAATCATTAAAGATATCAAATAAAAATTAACTTAAAAAAAGTATAAAAAAAGTTTCAAATATTGGAATATTATTGCTTGTTTCCCTTTATTCTCAAAAATACTGCCTCGTTTTGGGGGTCATTGGTCATCATACGAATTGCCTTACGGAATTCCC
>JAFGSC010000003.1 GCA_016934875.1 Candidatus Atribacteria bacterium | reverse complement strand
TGCCATATATCTTGTAAAAGGGAATTCAACAGGAATTTCATAAATGATGTCGGCAGCATTTAATCCTGTTTGCACGCTTCTCTCTTCCGGGGAATTACCAACCATCACTGCTATTGGTCTTTGTTTTTCTTCTGATTGCTGATAAGAATAAACACTGTCAATCACAACAATTGATTGGAAAACTAACAGAATAAATAAAAAAATAATTTTCCTTATAATGGCTATTTGATTAATTATTTTTGCCAACCATTTCTTCATGCAAAACACTTTTTTTGTAAGCGTTACACTTTCACATTACAAAACTTTTCTTTTTTCTCTTGTGTATTGAAGATAAAATACTATGGCTAATACTGCTACACCAAGAATATCTGTCATAAGGTCAGGAGTAATCAATAAAAGAGCACTGATAATCAACAAAATACGCTCATAATAAAGTGTAGTGCTCAATAAATATCCACCAGCTGCCGCACCTAACGCTAATACCCCGGAAAGAGAAGTTATAATTAATTGAATGGTTCTGAAAACCGAAGTCCCTAATCCCATTAAGGCAGGATCGATTGCGAATATATAGGGAATCATAAAACCGGCAACTGCTAACCGAACTGCGATAAAACCAGTTCTCATTGTGTTGCCTCCCGCTATACCAGCACCGGCATAAGCAGCCACTGCTACAGGTGGCGTTAAATCAGCAATCACACCAAAATACAGGATAAATAAATGCGCTGCAATGGGTATGACTCCCAACTGTATCAAAGCAGGTGCGGCCATGATTGATAAAATAATGTATTTTGCTGTTGTTGGCAATCCCATGCCCAGCAATATGGAAGCAATCATGGTAAAAAACAATGTTAACAATAGATTGCCACCACCCAATGATACAATACCACTGGCAATCTTTAAACCCAAGCCCGTTAATGTAACTACGCCAACAATCATTCCTGCACAAGCACAGGCAACTGCTACACCCAAAGCCCCTTTGGCACCGTCTTCAAAGGCATTCAAGATATCTTTCAAATTAACCCGAGTTTCTTTCTTCACCATACTAATAGCCAAACTCATCACAATTGCCCAGAATGCTGAAAATAGCGGTGTATAGCCATTGACCAACAGGTAAACTAAACCAAGAATAGGTAATAATAAATGTCCTTTTTGTTTTAATATCTCCTTTGCCCTGGGTAACTTCTCTCTTGGCAATCCTTTTAAACCAAAACGACAAGCCTCTAAATGAACCATAGTTAATACAGCGATATAGTAGATAATCGCAGGTATTGCTGAGGCTGCGGCAATTCTTATATAGGGTATACCTAAAAATTCGGCCATAATAAAAGCAGCTGCACCCATCACGGGTGGCATGATTTGTCCACCGGTAGAAGCCGCAGCTTCTACCGCTCCGGCAAATTCTTTCCGGTATCCAATGCTCTTCATTAATGGTATCGTGAATGTTCCAGTACCAACGACATTCGCAACTGAACTACCACTAATCGAGCCAAAAAAACCACTGGCAATAACAGCCACCTTCGCCGGACCTCCCGTTGTATGCCCAGCCAATGCCATAGAAATATCAATAAAAAATTTTCCCATTCCTGTTTTGTTTAATACCGCTCCGAAAAGAATAAAGAGAAAAACAAAAGATGCTGAAACACCCAACGGTATACCAAAAATACCTTCAGTTCCCATGTATAAATGCTCAATAATTCTTTCTAGTGTATAGCCCCTATGGGCTAGAAAGCCTGGCATGTATTGACCAAAATATGAGTAAAATAAAAAAACGATGACCACGATAGGAAGCTCAGGACCAATAGCTCTACGCATTCCTTCCAAGACTAATAAAATCGTAATAGCGCCCATAATTAAGTCTAAGTTAGTCGGTAATCCTGATCGTAAAACAAGTTTGTCGTAAAATATGATGAGATACAGACTGGTAATCGCACCCAGTATGGCTAAAATAATATCGAAAAATGGAACCTTTTTTTTATTGCTCCCTATTCCCTGTTTGGTTGTGGGGTAAAGAAAAAATATCAGCATCAGCGTAAAAGCTAAATGTAATGCTCTTTGTTTTAATGCTAACCAAAGACCAAAACCGCCCGTATAAAATTGAAAAGCAGACATACTGATAGCCACAATGGATATGATGATGGCCATCACGCCAACAGGTCTTCTCACATTTGACTCTGAATCATACATTTCTAGTATTTTTTGAACATCGATTTTCTCTTCATCACTGGTTTGAATATTAAGATGATTTTCTTTTTGATTACTTTTCATAAATTAGCCTCCTGTATCCAATCCTTAATGAATTGCTCGATAAAATATTGAAGAATATTCATAGGCTTAATGTCAATGATAACCACTGAATCACCTACTATTTCTGATAGGTTATAATCTTTATTCTCATAATGAAAGTGATTTTTACTGGATTTACCTACCCTATAATATAAGGGTAAATATATCTTTCTATTCATATTCTTGATTTTAAACTTTCCATCTTCATGAACAAAGATTTCATCACCAAAAGAGGTATACGGTAAACCTGCACCGTGATCTAAAAAATCAGTTTCTACTAAGATTAGTTGATAATCCCGATTTACTTCGAAAAATTCCCATACCGTTGTTTTGGAAACCGAATGGTTATATTCGAATAAAAATTGCTTACCAGGACTTATTTTATCTAAGAGAATAAGTTGATTATTAGAATTATTACAAATACTAATCACTTGAATCTTATATAAATAAAAAAACAACGTTAAAATGATAAAAATACCTAAAATAATTGCTAAAATTCTATACGATTTATTCATGAAATTAATGTAAGTTCGCTTTTAAATACCGATAATAGAAAAACCGGGTATTGTTATTTAAATACAATAGCAATACCCGGACATTCATGCCTAAATTCTATTTACTTTACCAGTCCAATTTCTTTATAATACAATTCAGCACCAGGATGTAATGGAATACCCATACCATTCAGCGCTGTTTCAGGCGTAATATTTTTGCCCTGAGAATGTACTTGTGCTAATATGCTCACATTTTCCCACAAAGCTTTGGTCATTTTGTATACCAATGTGGGATCTAGTTCGGAATCACAAATCCATAGTGCCGGTGTAGCTAATGCCATAACCGGCTCTTCGACACCTTTATAAATTCCAGCAGGAATATAAGTAATGCCATAATAAGGAACTTCTACGACTAACTTTTCGGCAATTTCTTGATCCACTGGAATCAACACGATGTCTCTGACAGTAGCAATATTAATTATGCTTGAAGTTGGATATCCGGCTGTGGTAAAACCAGCATCAATCTGACCATCAATTAAACGGTCGGCTACTTCGTTGAAGTCAATATAATCAACATTCATGTCATCAAATGAAAGGCCATGTGCATTTAGGATTGTTTCTGCATCGGCAGCAGTACCGCTATTTGGAGCTCCGACACCAACTCTTTTCCCTTTTAAATCGGCGATAGAATGAATTCCGGATGCGCAGGTAGCAATAATATGAATTGTCTCGGGATACAGGGATGCAATTCCCCTTAAATTTTTAATAGGTTCTGAATCTTTTAGCAATCCGGTTCCCGTGTAGCTCCAATATGTGGTATTTGCCTGGGAAAAAGCTGTTTCAATCTGATGCCTGCCTATCAAATTACAGTTTGCTAATGAAGCATTTGCAGTTTGTGCAGT
>JAFGSC010000181.1 GCA_016934875.1 Candidatus Atribacteria bacterium | reverse complement strand
ATATCTCTAATTTCTTTGTTTTCCGACATGAGTTTCTATCCTTAATATTTAGCCAGCTAAATATATTATAGAAGAGATTCCGAATTTGTCAATGAAAATAAGCAGATGAGAGTGACTTATTTGAGTTATTTAGACAATCATTGATACATTACCATAGGGTAAAGGAATAATGAGAATGGTTCTATCAGAGTATTATATGATGATTAAGACCATTGTTTATAAAAATTTAATATTTTGTTTAAGCACTATTAATTTTTGTTTAGTATAATTTAGTATAATTACTATTAAAAATAAGGAATGTCGTACTAGCAAATTTCTTAAAACGCAAAGGAGGCTAATAAAAATGAAGAAAAAATCATTTTTTACGAGTTATCTATTTTTGATTTTTTTATTAATTGGGAATATGCAAATTGTAGCTCAAGAGCCTACAACCATACTGGGGCTTTCACAAATGGTGTCTTTAGCTATCTCGAATAATCTGGAATTACAAAAAGTGAATTATCAATTACAGAATACCACACTAGAGGTTCAAAGAATGGAAGCAGAGAATCTACTAACAGAATCAACAATAGCTGATTTACAAAAAGAGATAACGCTTTTAAACCAACAGAGCCAATTTCAAGCGGAAAAAGACCAATTATTTATTCAGGTAGTCGATTATTATTTTCAATTGTTAATGGCTGAGAAAGATATTGATAGCAAAAAAGAAAATGTAGAATTGGAAGAGACAGTTTTAAAGGATGTTGAAAAAAAGGTGGCAACTGGATACAGTATTGACCTTGACTTATTGCAACAGGGAAATGAATATTATGATGCCCTTTTCTCTTACCAAGAAAGTGTGTTAGATTATCAACAACTCATTATTGAGACTAAGAATGCTTTGGGTATTCCACGTGACCAAACAATAAAATTGACCAAATTAAGTATCCCTAGATTTTCGGAGGTTGATCTGACTGAGGCGATTACGCTAGCTAGAGAAAATAGCTTTACTTTGCAGAGTCAAGAAATTAGAATGGATCAGATTTTAAAGGAATTGGAAAAATCAAAAGTCAATGGATATTCAGAAATTGAAATTCAAGAATTAGAAAATGAACGAAGTATAGCGGGATTGGAAAAATCTTTAACTCTACAGAACCTCGATTATCAGGTTGAAACCCAGTGGTTGAATTATAACCAGGCTAAGAATGATATTGCTTTAAGTCAGAAAAATTTAGAACAGATGAAAGAAAATGAATTGATGATTCGAAGGCAGGTTCAGGCTGGTTTGAGAACTGAGGAAGAGGCGCTCTCGTCAGTCATTGGTGTTTTGGATGCGGAATCTCGTCTTATTTCATCTGTTCGTCAGGTTTACCAGGCTTTCCTGGAATTACAGAGATTAATGGGAACTCTAGATGAAGGAGTATTACCATGAGAACAAATATAAAAATAAAGACTCATAGTCGGATTATGACCTCAGTCGTAGCGTTAATCCTAATTTTTATCTCAACTTTTGGAATTGCCAGTGCAGAAGAAATTACTCCAGAAGAAGCAATTCAGTGGGGTATTGAACACAACTATGATTTAAATGCCATCCGTTATAGTATTACAGAACTGGAAAGAAATTTAGATATTTTGGATGCTAGCGAATCCTTTCAGGTTAATCTCAGCGCTACACCGATTTGGTATTTTGGAAAAAATGAGGAAGAGGTTATAGAAATGAGTGATAGTTCATTGACTCCGTCTACCGAGATTAGTGTAACCGCAACTAAAGTTCTTGCTGATAATATCCATCTCTCTACCGAATTAGCCTGGGAATCAGGTAGTATTGATCAGATAGATTTAGAAGAAATGGTCAAAGAGATTAATGCTGATATCAAATTAAGCAAGCAGATCTATCCGGAGACTTGGACTGACAATGAGAAACAAGTCTTTGATATCAAAAATAGCCTACAGATTAGATTGGAGGAATTAAAATGGGAAGTGGCAGAAAAACAGATCGAGTTTATTCAGGATTATCTAGAGATTATTCGACTTCAAGAACAGGTGAATATCAGTAAAGAACAAGTTAGGTTAGCTGAAGAAACATTGGCTAGAGTAAAAAGAGAGATAGCATTGGGAGAGGGTGGTTATCAACAGGAAGCAGAGGCACAAATTACTTTGGACGAAGCAAAAAATCAATTATTTAGCCTGGAACAAAGCCTCGGACAGACAAAAAAGCAATGGTACCTGATTCTTGGTTTACCTAAAGAAACAGTGGTCTCTTTCGAGAATGGTAGTGATTTTATCCAGGCACTTTTTTCTCAAATGGAGACCCTGCAAATTAGCGATGATAAAACAGAAGAACTGATTAACGAAGCTTTGGAAAATCATTACCAGCTAAAAAATAGTACTTTGGAGAAAGAAGCCCTATTAAAGGAATTGGAATGGGCTAAAGACAACGGAAAGCCGAAGGTGAATCTTTCCGCTGGTTATCAGTATCCTGATGACTGGTTTGCCATGATTGATTTTTCAGTCAACCTAGCTGACGGTGGACTTCAAAAACTGGAAGAGGAACAAAAACAGGCTGATATTGAACAAAAGGAGGTAAGTATTACCTACTTAGTTGAGCAAATAATATTAGAGCTAGAACAATTAATGGATCAAGACCAATATAATCAGCTTCATTTGAATACCCAATTTTTGGCTTTGGAAAAAGAGCAGAATAGGACTGAAATAATAGAAAAACAATATCGACAGGGTTCAATCAGTATAAGTCTGTGGCAGAATGAGCTACTGACTTTAATAGAGAAGGAATTGAATGTAAAACAAGCTGAAGACCAATGGTTTATTAACCGTTTAAAGTTAGCCCATTTTATCGGCTGTTTACAAGAAGAGATTTGAGGTGAGGCATAATATGAAGAAATGGCTTATTTGGCTTTTGATCATACTAATTTTAGGAGTAGGTATTTATTTTGGAAAAGGCTATCTGATACAGATTATGAATACTAACCCAGATTCTGGTATTTCTGCTGAAGAAATAGATTTGGAGGCTGCTGTCACTGTAACGAAGGGAAGCATAAGAGAGACGGTGTCAACCAGTGGCTACATTCAGCCGGAGAATCAAGTTCATTTGAGTTTTGCATCAACGGGAACAACTGGAGGCACCGTAGAAAAAATATTTGTAGAAACCGGGAATCTCGTTGAGCAAGGACAGGCATTGGTGAAGTTAGAAGATAAACAGGAACACTTAAGCTATCTTAAAGCCAGAAATGAGTATGAATTAGCTAAAATTAGCGGTTCTCCTAGTGAGATAGAAGAAAAGAAGCTGACCATGGAAGTAGCCTTGGATAACTATGAATCCAAGACTCTGAAGGCTCCTTTTTCCGGTAAAATTGTTGAGATTTTTATCGAGGAAGGAGATTTTATCGAAGGAAGTGATGATGTTATTTATCTGATTGATGACTCTTCCTATGAAGTTGAAGTATCGGTCAGTGAAGTTGATTGTTTGAAAGTAGAAGTTGGTCAGAAAGTAGAAATCGAATTAGATATTTTGGAAAACCAGGTTTTTTCCGGGGAAGTAGCAGAAGTATCAGAATATGCCAATACTGAGAGTGGTGTGGTAACGGTTCCGGTTACGGTTTTATTAGACGAGGTATCTCCTTACTTTAAACCAGGATTTTCTGCCACTGCCGAAATTATTGTTCATTTAGTAGAAAATGTAGTCGTTATTCCCGTAACTGCTATATCGAAAACGAATAAAGGCAGTATGGTTCTAAAAGTTGATCATAACCAAGCTATGCCAACAATGGTAAAGATAGGAATCAGCGACGGTTATTACCAGGAAGTGACTGAAGGCTTACAGGAAGGAGATTGGATTATTGTAAATAATTATCAGATGAATTCAACGAGTGGTTCTCGTGATCAAGGTTTTGGCGGTTCAGGTGTGCGTATTCCGATGATGAGACCTTAAGAAGGAATAGAGAAATGAGCAATATAGTTATTAAAATTGAAAATTTGAAGAAAAATTATTATTTGGGAAAGGTAGTTGTTGAAGCACTACGCGGAATTTCATTTGAGATTCACAATGGTGAATTTGTTTCGATCATGGGACCTTCCGGTTCAGGAAAATCAACCCTGATGCATATCATTGGTTGCCTGGATTATCCTACAACTGGAAAGTATTTTCTATCTGGCCAGGACGTGACCAAACTGGATGATAATCAGTTAGCTATTTTTCGAAACCAAAAAATTGGTTTTGTTTTTCAACAATTTAATCTATTGCCGAGGGCGACCAATTTGAAAAACGTTGAATTGCCTTTGATTTATTCGGGCATAAGTTCAAGAAAAAGAGAAGAAATGTCTAGAAAAGCCTTAGAGGAAGTAGGGTTGGGTAATAGAATAAAACATAAACCCAGTGAAATTTCTGGCGGTCAGCGTCAACGCGTAGCTATAGCTAGGGCTTTGATAAATAACCCTTCGATTATTTTAGCTGATGAGCCAACCGGGAATTTAGATTCGAAAACTGGTCTAGATATTATGAAGATCATTCAGAAATTACATGAGCAAGGAAATACAATCATCCTAGTAACTCATGAACCTGAAATTGCACAATATGCCAGGCGGATCATTCATTTAAAAGATGGATTGATCGACAGAGATGAGGTGATAGCATGATTATGCAGGGTTTAAATATTGCCCTGGAGAGTTTGTGGGCAAATAAGATGCGTAGTTTTCTTTCCATGTTGGGAATTGTCATTGGCGTAGGTGCAGTTATTGCTATCGTTTCGGTAGGTTCCGGATCTACGGAATCCGTCACTTCGCATATCTCGGAATTGGGATCAAATATGATAACCATCTCTCCTCGGATTATAAGGGGAAGACTTGGACAGATGAGTATAGTCAGTTCTCAGGATAAATTTACTCTTGAATTAGCAGAATATATGGAAAAATTTTGTCCATCTGTAAGTAGGATTATTCCCACTAAACAGCTAAGTGGTCTTTTAATTTTTGATGATGTGAATGTCAATTCTACTTTAGTAGGAACAAATGCTGATTATATGGAAGCCAATAATTACAAAATTGCACAGGGTCGTTTTATCAACGATCAGGATGATAAGCAAAGAGATCAGGTAATCGTTTTGGGGTCAGAGTTAGCTGTTGATCTTTTTGAAGGTAATAATCCTGTTGGACAAAAAGTAAAAGTGAATTACCAGGGTAGAATATTTATGTTTCAGATCGTTGGGGTTATGGAAGAAAAGGGCGGTTCTATGGCTGGGGACTTGGATAGCCAGGCGTATATACCTTTGTCTATAGCCATGTATCAAATGACGAATAGTGAGAATGTATCTACCTATATTGCTCAAGCCTCATCATCCGAAAAAGCCTCCAATGCAGTGAAGGAATTAGAAAATTTTATGGTTAAATT
>JAFGSC010000180.1 GCA_016934875.1 Candidatus Atribacteria bacterium | reverse complement strand
CACAATGTTTTATTAATAATCATAATAAGCTTTATGGAAAATATAAGGCTGGTATTTAAAGCAGGAATTGAAAAATTATTCCCGGGATATTAAGGAATAAGGCTACCAAAGGTTCTCAAATTACCCACTATTTGTGGAGATAAGAGAACTAAAAATTTGCTTATTGGGGTGTTGTAAGCAATACGAGCTGACTGCTAAATGATAACATACAATGTTGAAGAGATAAAAATTCGGTTAATTAATAAAAACTTTCTCAGATAGATAGGAATCATGAAATACTATAGTCTGATAATAAACCTTAAACCGATACATCATGATAAAAAATATTCTATTATTAATAGTAATTGTATCTGGACAATTCTCTTTAGTTAATGCACAAGAAAGAATTCCAGATAGAGAAAAGTTTAGTTGGAAAGATTTTCAAGATAACTCTATTGTTATTAAAGATTCGATTGATTATGACTTACTTCAAGGTAATTGGATTTCCTATCAAGGGAGTCACATTGGAGACTATGAGGTACATTGGAAAACAGATGATAAGCCAAAGACGCTTCAAATAAAAGGTGACAAATATAGAAAAACATTATCGGGTGATTTCTATCCATTCATAATTGAAAAGAATTTAATAGTATTTGAATGTGAAGATAACCAGATAGATTCGGCTTATCTTAATCTAATAACAGATAAGGAATTAATGATAAGTTTTAAAAGAGGTATAGATTTTGACCAGTATCAATATAAAAAGTAGATATAAGTACTGCTTACAACAATATAGGATTTAAGGTACAGTTGAGCCAAAAAAAGAGGCACGAAGTTAGAGATCCTGCTACCTCAAAAAAAGTTTGTGAGTTTGATCACTTACTCAATTGTTTTTTATCCCGATAAAGCCCAAAAAAGCCGAGAACTTCGAGCCACAAGCCACGAGGAAACCGGAACCCAAAAACCTTTTCTCTCCTTAACTGCCTAAAGATTAATAATCAATAGAAAAAAATAGGCTGGAAAGAAGAGTGTATATTGCTCATTATTTGCTACTTAAAAATTTATGTAAATTTTATTTGTATTATTGTAAACTATTATTTACATTTGGACATGTTTAATTTACATATTGTAAAACTTAATTTAACACATCATGAAAGAAACATTGAATGCTCTTTTCGATTTCAGGGTAAGAAAGCATGCCCTGATACAAACTGTAGTATTTTTTATACTTGATAAGTTAATTTTATATACCAAACTGGGAAACCTAAGTATTATTAACAATTTTTACTCCAATTTCATAAATTATATGGTCTGCCTGGGTTTATTAATCGCCATAGGTTGCAGGGATAAAATTGATGATGAACGTTCCATGGTCATCCGGTACAATGTTTTTAAAAGTTCCTTCGGATTATTCGTTATTGTTTTTGGTTTTATAGCAATATCACCTACCATTATTACAAGTTTATCTATCAGGACCATTCTATATTGCATTCAGGGTATACTTGTTTTGCATCTGGTTGGTATATTCCTGGCCAACAGGTACAATCCCGAATGGCTTTTAAAAGAATCAAAAGCACCGGAATTCCATAATGCATTAATTATTGCGTTGATTTACGGCCTTTATGCAATAACAGCGGTAACATTCATACTGCCCTTTTTTATTGATTTTAAATAAAAGGATTATGAAAAACCTCATAAAGGTCGAACGTGCCCGTAAGAACATCACACAGGGTGATCTGGCTGATACCCTGCAGGTTTCAAGGCAGACCATCCATTCAATTGAAACCGGTAAATTTGTGCCTTCTACTGTACTGGCCTTAAAAATGGCCAGGTATTTCGGATGCAAAATCGAAGAATTGTTCGAGCTTGAAGAAACGGATTAACTTAAAGTAAACACAGGACAAATGCCAATTCGACAGACATTCTCAAGTCGCGATGGCAGCAGGATTATTCATTGACCTTTATCCCTGAAAAAAGCCCACATAGCCCGGAAACAACAGTTATAGAATCATAAAATGACTATAGTAATTTCCCGCTGAGGCTGTCTAAAAAGTCTAACTGTTGTCATCCTGAGAGAAGTGAAGGATCTCTATTGAATTGATAATTAGATTCTTCATTTCATTCAGAATGACAAAACGGGACGAAAAGCCGACTTTTAAGACAGCCTCAGCATTTATTAAATTAATCTCACCTTCAATCAGGAGAATGTCAAATATTTTTTGAGTCTTTTTACTTTTATTCCCCAATCTATAGCACCGGCGCATCAGTATCCCTCTTTTCCCTTTATATCTCGTACCTTTTCAATTCCTACCAACTCACACCCAAACCCAAACTCATACGCCCGAAACCCACAATCCTTTTCTTTCTCCCTAAAGGATTATAGCCTAATGCCTTCCCCCTCTCTTATTTCCCGATCTGTTTAAAACTATCTTTCTGAAAAACTTGACTCCTTGCAGTTATTACTGTAAATTACACTGCTTTTTTCAGGCAGCAACACAAAGTTTTACTAAAAACCGGAACACGCCAATGAAGCACAACAAAAAATACATTTTAAATATAGTTCCTGGCATTATATATACAGCAAGTAAAGTAAATTGCGAACAAACACTTCGTTTATCCACCCAAATCAGCCGGATAAACGAAGTAAAGGTTCGCTTATTGACTATTCTAACAGCGACTATAAAAACGACCAAATTAATAAAATGAAAATTAAAGAATCAGTTATTATTGTCAAGCGAAATGGAATTTTTCATTTATTGGATAATGATAAAAAAATAAAAAGATTTAAACCATGGCTTGGAGATATTTTTTCTTTTCT
>JAFGSC010000018.1 GCA_016934875.1 Candidatus Atribacteria bacterium | reverse complement strand
TATGTTCGCCGCCAGACTGAATGATCCTTCCATAGAGTCATTTTCGAGGCAGGAAGCTGCGATGCTAATCCCGAAATCAAACCCTTTTCTTAGAAAGTTATTTCAATATATTGCAGGTTACGACCTCGATGACCGCATAAAATGGATAGTTGATGCTCTTGCCGACATTTTCAGAGCTACAAATGTCTCAGAACTGTTAAAGGATTTTGGAAAAGCGACACAACAAAACGATCCCATGATACATTTCTACGAGACTTTTTTAGCAGAATACGACCCCGCCCTCAGAAAAAGCAGGGGTGTTTTCTATACACCGGAACCAGTAGTCAATTTCATTGTCCGTGCAGTTGACGATATCTTGAAAACAGAATTCAATCTGCCTCAAGGATTGGCCGATACATCAAAGATAAAAATCAAAGTTGATGTCCAGGGTAAAAAGGTGGAAGAAGAAGTTCACAAAGTGCAGATACTCGATCCTGCAGCAGGTACTGGAACTTTTTTAGCTGAAGTCGTAAAACAGATATACAAAAATTTCGAAGGTCAACAGGGTGTCTGGAACAATTACGTCGAAGAACATCTTATTCCTCGGTTAAACGGTTTTGAAATCCTTATGGCTTCATACGCAATGGCGCATTTGAAACTCGAAATGCTCCTAAAGGAAACCGGATTTTCTCCCAAGAAAGAACAAAGACTCAGAATATATCTCACTAACAGCCTCGAAGAATTTCACCCCGACACGGGAACATTATGGGCAAACTGGCTTAGCACAGAAGCAAACGAAGCCAACCATATAAAGCGCGACACTCCCGTCATGGTAGTTTTAGGTAACCCCCCATACAGCGGTGAAAGCACCAATAAAGGACATTGGATAATGAAACTCATGGAAGATTACAAAAAAGAGCCAGGCGGTAAAGAAAAACTGAAAGAAAGAAATCCAAAATGGATAAATGATGATTATGTGAAATTTATCCGATATGGACAATATTTTATTGAAAAAAATGAATGTGGCATTTTAGCATTTATTAATCCACATGGCTTCTTAGATAATCCTACTTTCAGAGGTATGCGTTGGAACCTTCTCAAAACATTTGATAAAATTTATAGTATTGATTTACATGGAAATATTAATAAAAAGGAAATCACACCAGAAGGCAGAAAAGATGAAAATGTTTTTGATATTCAGCAAGGAGTATCAATAAACATCTTTATTAAAACTAATAATAAAAAATCTAACGAGTTAGGAAAAGTATTTTTTTATGAATTGTTTGGGAAACGAGAATATAAGTATAATTTTTTAAACAATAATTCGATAAAAAGTACCCCTTATAGCGAGTTAACTATCCAATCATCAAATCATTTTTTTGTTAAAAAGAATTTTAAAACACAAAAAAGTTATCATAAAGGAATTGATTTAAAAACCCTCTTTTTAGTCAATGGTGCTGGAATTGTAAGCAAACGTGATGCTCTTGCATTTCAAAATTCAAAAAAAGAAATACAGGAAACTATATTAAATATTTATAAACTTTCATGTTCGGAAATAGAATCCAAATACCATAATATTAGTTGGAAAAGTAGAGATGGTAAGGTTGAATATTGCAAAAATAATGTTATGAAGTATGGTATAAAAGATAAGTTTTTCATCAAATATTCTTATAGACAATTTGATACAAAATGGACATATTATAACGGCGAATCTAAAGGATTTATTGGGTGGCCCGTAAAGCAAGTTATGAGTCATTTACTTCAATATAACATTGCATTAATTTGCTCTCGACAAACAACTGGCGAATGGAAACATATATTTTTATCAAAATATATTGGTGATTTTAATATCACTGGCAATGCTGGAACAAATGGTTCTGGTTATTTTTTCCCACTTTACCTCTACCCAGAAAACTCCAAAAAACAAAACGCACTACAAACAATAGAGAGAATACCAAACTTAAGAACTGATATTGTAAACCAAATTTCTGAAATTATTGGCTTATCATTAACAAAAGAAAATGCGACTACAGTAAATTCATTTTCACCGATGGATATTTTTGATTACATATATGCTGTTTTATATTCACCGACATATAGGGAGAAATATAAAGAATTTTTAAAAATTGATTTCCCGAGGGTTCCATATCCAAAAGATAAAAAGACTTTCTGGAAATTGGTTAAATTTGGCGGAGAACTTCGACAGATTCACTTACTTGAAAGCCCTGTAGTAGAAAAACGAATCACAACATTCCCAATAACAGGTTCAAATATTGTTGAAAAAGTCAGGTTTGAAGATGGGAAGGTATGGATCAACAAGGAACAATACTTTGATAAAGTTCCTGAAATCTCATGGAATTTTTATATTGGTGGTTATCAACCTGCCCAGAAATGGCTCAAGGATCGCAAGGGTAGAAATCTCTCATTTGAAGACATAATCCACTACCAAAAAATCATCGTCGCCCTCTTCCAGACAGATAGATTAATGAAAGAGATTGATAAGATTGAGGTGGGGTAGTTAATGGTTCAAATATTAGTATTATTATGAAAAATACAGATATTGATATAGAAGATTTGGATTGGAGAATACGTGCTTGTAGTTCTTTAACAAAACCGTTTCTTGATCCACAAACAGAAACAATTCATCCTATTGGGACAATAATAAAAGTTATAAAAATAATCAAATACAAAGATAATATTCAACATATTACACTGCCAAATCCAGCTGCAATGTATTTATCATTGGCTATTAAATTAGGAAATCAAGGATACGATTTTATTAAAAATAACTTCCTGAAAAAAAATGAAATTTTAGATCAAAAAGAAGATAATATTTTCAATACAAAACTATTTGATGCTTTTGAAAAATTAATTGCTAGTGTTATTTTTTCTTATTCAGCTATCGAAGCATTTGTTAATTATGAGATACCTGAAGATTATATTTTTAGAATAGACAGAAAAGACAAAAGATGCCAAGAAATATACAATCATGATCAAATTGAGAGATTTATAAATTTGGAAATGAAATTAAAAATTGTATTACCAGAAATTTTACAAATAAGATCGAAAATTCCAAATAAAATTTGGCAAGATTATATG
>JAFGSC010000179.1 GCA_016934875.1 Candidatus Atribacteria bacterium | reverse complement strand
GCACTGACAACTCCCATAGTAACAGTTTTTTCTAAGCCATAAGGATTCCCGATAGCAATTACAATTTCTCCGACCCTAAGTAGATTAGAATCACCTAGTTGCACCATGGGTAAGTCATTTGCGTCGATTTTTACAATTGCCATATCCGTAGTAATATCCGAACCAATCACATCCCCGGTAAACTCTCGCCCATCTGACAGGGTAACTTTAATTTCTTCGGCCTTATGGACAACATGTTCATTCGTTAGAATATACCCTTCTTTGTCAACAATGAAACCTGATCCAGCACCTTTTTGGGGAATCCTTCTTCTATATTCTTCATTCTGATCAAAAAACCATTCAAAAATTGGATCCCTTAAACCGCTGAAAGGGGTTGTTTCAACGTAACGAACGATATCAATATTCACTACTGCAGGCCCAACATTTTCGGCAATTTTGGCAATATCATCGCTGAGTGATTTTATCGCTGACTGTTCTTCGGCAACCACTGGAAATCCTTCTAAAAGGGCAAAGAAAGTAATGATCAACACACTCATGATAACCAAGATAATTTTCTGTAATCCTTGTTTATTTAAAGAATACTTTTTTAACATTTTTCCTCCTTCTGTAAATTTCTTTAAAAATATTCTATTCTTATGATTCTACTCATTCTTTAAATGTTCCGTCTATAGATTTAAAATTACCACCAATTGTTTGACATAAGAAATCATCTCCTTTTTCAATATTCCATAAAAATTATTCTAATGATTTAATTTAAGCAATTCTTATGCCAAAGAAACATGATAGTTGTTAATTTTACATTTTTTATATTTTTTCTAACTTAACTAAGGTATAAATCTTCTAAAATATCACTAATAAAAATGTCACAGACAACTTTTGGTCACATATTAAGCTAAATAAACGAAAAAATGAGTTTTAAAAATGATCTCCTTATCTCTTGTCAATCAAAATTGAATCATAAGTACTTAAACATGCGCATTTTTTGCACATTCTGTGAAATATTCGAAAAAAATCTAACTTTTTCGCTTCACCTTATTTCTAACGATCAAAATAAATACTTTTACCAGTTGCCGACAAAGGTATTCCCATTACAAAGCTAGCTTCGATCAAACCTGCCTTTTTAGCTACGACTCCTGCTCTATACATAATCCGGTTATCAATACTAAGCAACCCCGCCATTTTTACCGCAGAACCTATTGCAATTCCCATATCAAGAATACGGAAAGCACACATAGGACCATCAAATTCGATGCCATGGTGCGTCAGACATTCAGCGCAATTATCATATCCGCATGCACCACAATCGAGACCAACTGTGTCAGCATTTTTCAATCCAATTAATAACACTGCGGGAGAATTTTTTACATTTTCCCCATCGCGGTCAAAATTCTTTTTACCATGATCTATGCCATATTTTATCATTTCTTCTCCTAGTTTTTTCACTTTCTCCCCATATAATATTTTTATTGTCACAAAATCCCTGCCAGCTGATTTTGGGGCTGTCCTGGCTGATAAAGCCATTAACTCCACTGCATTTTTTATTGCATCTATTGGATTGATATAACCTAATTGATTGTTCATTCACAAAAACTCCTTTATCTAAGTTTCTCTAAATAGATTTATATTTTCTTTCTGGTAAAATCATTGCTAATTCAATTTAATTATAACCGACAACTTGAAATGTTTTCAATCTATGATTCGTGGTCAATAGCCATTGAATTGCTATAGGAAAAGCAAATTCCGGCTGCAATTTTCCTTCTTCTATCCAATACCTGGAACGCAGATTATTGTATTGACCCTTATTGGCTTTTACTATTAACTCTATGGGACGATCAATAATCTTACACTCTTCAATCGATTTCAGTTTTATGATCTTTTCCTCTACATCCTTCAGCCAGTACCGGTCAGGTTGAGGAAAAATATTGACTAAGGCAATATTTTTATTTAACGGTCCAATAATCTTCACATTGGCAATTTTTATTTTTTCATCAAGTCCTGACCTATGAATTTCCCGCAACAACAATTCATTTGCACAGTGAACTGCTTCTCCGTGATACATAGGATTCACTAGGGGCTTCAACAGATGTTTCAATTTACATCCTTCACGGATACTATTTTCTCCGATTCGCTTGATTTCAATTTTCAAGTCAGCAGCAATTTTTATAATTTCACTCTTGGAGTAATTAAATAAAGGAGCATAAAATCCTTCGCTATAATCTAATCCGTACTGACCCCAACTGTCACTTTGATTTGATCCTGTTAAAATTAATTTACTCCCTGCGAATAATCGAATTAAGCCTAGTTTTACTTTCCTAGTACATAAGTTACAATCTGGCCCACCTCTCATAATGTTCATCTGCTCGGTCTGACCAGATATAACATGAAGTTTTATATTTAACATTCTACTGATCATCTTTACATTTTTTTTGGTTGCGTTATAAGTATAATGACCAAAATCAACATGAACTGCAATTAATTTTCTATTTCCCAATGCTTGTTTTGCAAGGTTTAAAACAACCGTACTGTCTAAACCTCCTGAAAAGGCAACAATAACTATATCATCACTTGCAATTTGTTTAATTTTGTTTTTGATTTCCTGGATCTGATCTGAATCTGAAATAGTATTCACAAATCTAATCTCCGGATTACCTATTTTTGATTTTATGTTGTTATTTATTATACCCTAATCTTTAAATGAGTTCGCTTTTTAAAAAATGAAAAACGACAAAGCCGAAAAAAATGAGATAGGCAAAATGAATGCTCTGCCTATCTCATTAGAAAAAACCAAATACCAATATCAACAATCTAATTGAAGGAATCAATTATTTTTTATCTTCAAGGGCCAAACTAAACCTTAATTTATGATTGATTATTTTTTTGTTCCATATATTCCTGAAAAGTGACCTTCTTATAACTCCCATCCTTAATATAATTCAGCACATTGATCAACATGTCTGGTTTTACATAGCCAGGTAAAGATGCAATGCGCTTATTATCGCTCGTTAAAAACCATATTGTTGGAGTTCCTTTAACCTGATAAACTTGTTCTGATAATTGTTTCTCGGTGATTTTCTTGCCGTTTTCAATCACAGTTTTTGATGAGTTGCTATTGATTTTAACAGTTGAAAAATTTTTAACCATGATTGCCTTGACTTTTTCGTCATCCAAAGTCTCATTTTCGAGTTTTCTACACCATCCGCACTGATCAGAATAAAAATAGATCAAAGTGGGGATATTTTCAACTTTTGACTTGGTTATTGCTTGATCATATGACAACCAATGAAAAACAGTTTGATCTGAACCAATAACTGCTTCTATCGTATTGGTCTGATCAGCGTAAATTGTAAAATTGAAAAAAAATATTACTATTAAAAAGAGAAGAAAGACATATAATGAACTTATCTTAGACATGTGGTTTTTTTTCATGATATTCCTTTATGTTAATATTTATTTCTATCTATGAGCTAAAATCGTAATATATTTTATTTTGAGTAATTATACAACGATAGAAATATATGTCAAATTATTCTCTCATCTAAAGGGTAAGAAAAGATAAATAATCATTGAAAATTAAGAAACCAATCAATATCAACAAGATCCCCCCTACCCATTCAATGGTATGAAAATATTTTTTAATCTTTCCAGTCAACTGATAAAATTGGCTAACCATTAGTGCGGTGAGCAAGAAAGGAACCCCTAAACCTGCTGAATATACGAACAGTAATGTGATTCCTTTTAAGATTGTATCCTGTGTTCCTGCATAAACCAAAATCGCAGCCAAAATAGGACCAATACAGGGTGTCCACCCAAAAGCAAAGGCAAAACCAATAAAAAGAGGTGTTAAAAAAAGATGATACGAAACGTTTTGGCCATACTGGAATTTCTTCTGATAATTTAAAAAGGAAATATTAATGATCCCAATCATATGCAACCCAAATAGGATTACAATAAGGCCACCAATCCTTCTAAACCATACTAAATTTTCCTGAAGGAACTGCCCAATAAACGTTGCAGATGCACCCAATAATATAAAAACGAAGGAAAAACCAAAAACAAAAAATAAAGCACTTGCCATCACCCTAATATATGAGCCCTTTTTCCTACCCTCTTTTCCGTTCAAATCCTCTAGAGACATTCCCGATATAAAGGAAATATACCCAGGAACTAAGGGTAAAATACATGGAGATAAGAAAGACAGCAATCCTGCTATGAAAGCAGCGATATAAGAAACTTCCTGAAGTACAAACATTTAATTTTTACCTTCCCCAATTATTATCTTATTTTTCAATTTAAGTATATTTTAGGAATTTTAGAAAATTGTTTCTACTCAAAAGCAATACTAAAAATAAGCAAAATTAAAAAATGATACTAAAAAATATTAAACTGATTAAATTCTCCGGTATAAGTCTGCCAATCAATATCTATATTCTCCACATGTGCTAGGCTAGGCCCTCTTTTACACCAAGTAATCATCTGAAGGACCAAGCTATTTTTTCCCTCAAAAACGGCTTCAACATCACCGTTGTCCAAATTTCTTATCCAACCTGTTATACCCAATTGATTCGCTTTGTTCCTGGCATAATAGCGAAACGCTACTCCCTGTACCCTTCCACTCAACTTTAGAATAGCTCTAACCATTTCATCTTCATCATCCATATTTTTACTCACCTAATGGTAACAAATTAGGAAAAACTATCTTGACAATGGTTAAAAAAATAATATTTTTTAGTCAAAATATCTTTTTTTATTTTCACTCAATTCGAACATTTTGTCCAATTATTTTACTTTGTATAGAACGGTACCCAATTAAATGACCTTTATGTTTGCGATACTGCTAGCTTATTTTCTTCGTTACACATATTGTATAGTTATAAACCATAATATATTTAATGGATTCCAATGGTAATCAAACATCAAACCTTCATATTGATTTAAATCCAATATCATTGGATCAATATTGTTTGATTAGGTTGGTTTTTTGACATTATTCTAGAAAAGTGTTAGACTTTAACTCGGTATGATGTACCCTTTAGGCTTCTTGTTAACTTGATATTTTCTTACTGCTACTTGTAATAAGCGATGCAGCTATAAATTGTTTTGGGATGCTTTAGGTGAGAGAAAAAAGTAAAGACAACACGTTAAACACCATAAATATGTCGGACTGAAATTAAGAAGTCGTTCCTGTTCGGTGCGATGATAAGCATAAATTCATGTCAAAGGAGGATAAAGTATCACTAAAGCCCCGTAACTATTTCACCAATAAAAACCCCTTTGAGGTTATGACACAAGATGGTCTTCTCGCTATTCAATAATAAAATTTATTAAAAAAAATAAAGGAGATAGAAAATGGTTCAAGCTGAGAGAGAGCATTGGAAAACGCGGGCAGGTTTTATTGCTGCAGCTGCAGGGTCAGCCATTGG
>JAFGSC010000178.1 GCA_016934875.1 Candidatus Atribacteria bacterium | reverse complement strand
TTACTGAATACTGAGGGAGAAGTGATTGGGATTAACACGGCTATTATTCCCTATGCCCAGGGTATTGGTTTTGCCATACCCATCAATGAGGCAAAAAGAAACCTTGATGATCTGATTAACATTGGTAAAGTAAGAAGGGCTTGGCTGGGTGTTTATATCCAAGAAGTGACTCCGGAGATTGCCGAACAATTTAATCTAGAAAAAGCAGAAGGTGTATTGATTGGGGATGTCATTGAAGATAGTCCTGCTGAAAAAGCTGGTTTAGTAAGAGGAGATGTGATCTTATCAGTGAATCAAAAACAAGTGAACACACCTCAGGAACTTCAGGATACAATACGAGAATTGGAGATTAACCAAAAGGCAGAGTTGAAAGTTAAGAGAGATGGCAATGAGCAATCTTTTGTCGTACAGATTGGAGAAATGCCTACGGATGAAAGTATCGAAGCCAAAGAGAAGGTATTTTCAGTACAAACCGGGATGAAAGTGGAAAGGGTTACACCTGAAATAGCCCGTCAGGCAGGCTTACCATCGGTAAGAGGTTTGGTGATCACCGATGTGCTTCCTGGAAGTTCGGCTGATGAGATGGGATTGAGGAGTGGTGATATTATTCTGGAAGCAAATCGAAATGAGGTATCTTCAATAGAAGGATGGGATGGTATTATCAGCCAATTAGAGCCTGGTGATACACTTCTTTTGCTTGTTTTCAGGAGTAATCATACCTACTATGTCCCAGTAAAGATTGAAGAATTAGAGTAAAAAATATTTCATTCATAGAAAAAGAGAGCCGGTTAGTCGGCTCTCTTTTTATTCAATACAAAAAATAAAACAAAAATCATGCCATCCATAACTAATTTAAAAACAGTATTTCAAAAAAGTAATATTTATCTTGTTCTGGTTATCAGTGTCCTTTTTGTAATCATTTTAAGCTATATTAGTTATTATGAATTACAAAGAGAAAAAAACTATTTATGGGAATTAGCCCGTTCTGAAGGCCTCAATATTGCTTTTTCTATTCAAACTTTGGGTGCTGAATTTATTTTAAATAACGAGGTCCTAAAAGAGGTTCTTAAGTTATTTCAAAAAGAAGGAATTACTTTTATTGATGTCTTGAATCGTGATGGCGTCGTCTTGATGAGTACTGATGAGCAAAGAACCAACCAGCAAATTGAAATTCATTACCCTGGTACTGTGAATTACCTTCAAATAAGTGATGGCAGGAGTCAAAATATTTTACTGGTCATTAAACCTTTTGATTTTGAAGATCATTTCTCTTCTGACTTATTCGGCTATCTTTTTTTACGCGATAAGTATTTATTGATTGGTATTCATTTAGAAGATTACTACTTAAGGTACAATCAAACCAAGCGCAGAGTGATCTTTAATTACCTTGTTATTTTTATAATTTCTTTATTAGGTGTTTATATGATATTCCGAATACAGGAGAGCCTGGTTGTAAAGAAGACTTTAAATAATATCAAAGACTATACCACGAAACTCCTAGAAACAATGGATAGTGGTGTAATCTCAGTAGATAAACAAAATATGATTAAAACTTTTAACCAGAAGAGTGAACAGATATTTCAATTGTCGAAAAATGAAGTGATTGATAAAAATGCAAAAGAAGTGCTACCGATCTCTATCGATGATCAATCAATTTATGACCTTGGACTGGAAGAAGAGAAGAAGATTGAAAGGGAAATTGAATTTTTTACCAAGGATCATACGAAGAAAACACTTGAATTAAATACCTCCCTACTTTCTAGCGAAAGTGATCGCGATGGTGGAATGGTGATTTTAGTAAGGGATGTCAGTCAAATAAAAAAGTTATCAGAAGAAATAGATAGGAATAAAAGGTTAACCTCTTTGGGAAAATTATCGAGCGGAATTGCCCACGAAATTAGAAACCCTTTAAGCTCCATACGTGGCTTGGCCCAATTTTTATTTCAATCTTTTCATGATACTGATGAACGAAAAGCAGATTTGGAAATCATTTTAAAAGAGGTTGATCGTTTAAATCAACTGGTTAATCAGATTTTGGACTTCTCTAAGCCAAAAGAATTAAATATCGATCTTTTTTCAGTCAATGAGCTGATCGATGAAGTGGTTTACTTAGTAAAGCAGGGTGAAAAAGATAAGCAGATTGCTTTTCAGTTAAAATTGGATAAGACAGAACCACTCTTTGAGGTTGATAGAGATCAAATCAGGCAAGCATTATTAAATATCATTATTAATTCGGTTCAGGCAATACCAAAAGAAGGAGAAATCATAATTTCATCAGAAAAAATCATTTTAAATGATAGGGAAATGATTCAAGTCATCATTCAAGATAATGGTGTTGGCATCGAGAAAACCGATTTGTCTCGAATTTTTGACCCCTTTTTTACGACTCGCGATCGTGGAATTGGGTTAGGACTATCGATTGCTTACAGTATTCTTGAGTTACACCAGGGAACGATTGAGATAGAATCAGAAAAATTTAAAGGGACCAAGACAAGAATTTCTCTTCCCTTAAGGAGATGAAAGAAATTGAATAAAATAATCGTTATCGATGATGAGAAAAATATCCGAATCATGTTAAAAAGAGTACTTTCAGCGGATCAATATGAAATTGAAGAAGCAAGTAATGGTCTTGAAGCCATCAAAAAACTAAAGCTAGAAAAATATAGTGCTATTTTATTGGACTTGAAAATGCCTGAGATAGATGGATTGGAAACAATTAAAAAGATCAAGGAAATGGAGATCAATACTCCTATCATTATGATGTCTGCCTATGGAACAATCTCAGAAGCAGTAACGGCAATGAAATTGGGGGCAGCTGATTATTTAATTAAACCTTTTGATCTGGATGAACTAAGGATTACTTTAGATCGACTCATTCGTCAGGATGAAATAAAAAATGAGAATATATATTTTCGGGAAGAAGAAGACAAGAGATTCAACTTTAAGGAGATTATTGGTCAAAGTGAAGCAATCATGAAAGTTTTAGAAATGATAAAACAGGTTGCCCCCTTGCCAACGACAGTGATGATCACCGGAGAAAGTGGTACTGGTAAAGAATTGGTAGCACGGGCAATTCATAATAATAGCCCGAGAAAAGAAAAACCGTTTGTAGTTGCTAATTGCGTTGCCTTTTCGCCTAGTATTTTAGAAAGTGAACTGTTCGGACATGAAAGAGGCGCTTTTAC
>JAFGSC010000017.1 GCA_016934875.1 Candidatus Atribacteria bacterium | reverse complement strand
TCTGCCCCTGAAGGATCGCTTGTGATATATAGCGAACCTTGGGGAAAAAACAAACAACCTGAAATCAAGAAACAAAAAATAATCAATAAAAAAGCAACAACGATATTTTTATTTTTTTGATTCATATCTATCCTCTAAGATGGCTTATTAATAATTGAACACCTATGAATATTAGAATGACACCGCCAAGAAGTTCTGCATACTTCTCGACAATACAGCCTAAAATTTTCCCAATCCTAACTCCGATCAGAGATAAAATGAGAGTGATCAACCCGATGATTGCCATGACTTTTACAATATTCATTTCTAAGATTGAAAGGCTCATGCCTGCAATGAAAGCATCGATACTGGTCGCAATAGCTAACAAAATTAATACCGATATTTTATTAAAATTGATAGGTTTACACCGATCTTCACTGCGGAATGATTCATAAACCATCTTTCCCCCTATTGCTAATAAAAGAATAAAAGCAATCCAGTGATCATAAGAAGCGATATATTGGATTAAGCTTTTTCCTAGTAACCAACCAAGCCAAGGCATGAACATTTGAAAAATAGCAAAAAATAGAGAAATTCGTAAGGCATAAACGAAGGTAACGTTTGAAGAGACAATACCTCCGGTAATAGAAACAGCAAAGGCATCCATGGCTAAACCAATTGCCAGAAAAATAGTAGATAAAAATGACATCGAATCTCCTAGGATTTCTCATCTTAAACTTAAACCTTATGATTACTCTAATGTTCTCATATTGCAAGCAAGACCAAGAACGATATAATCATAGAGTTTCTTTTCATTCACATATGATGATTTTAACAAATATTATGTCAGAGGTCTACTTTTTAGCAAACATAATGCTATTTTTTGCCTTTTGCCATGTTAATATATAATCAAGGAAAATAAGGGAGGGTAATCACATGAACTTTTTTTTATTGATTATCGGTAGAAATTGGGCTCAAAGAATTATTTTACTCACTGCAATTGTTTTGTATCTTTATTTAATACTTATCAAACCAGTCATAGCTAAAAAAGTATTGATAAGTGCTTTTAGCTCTTTTTTTAGTCTAATACCAATTATTTTTGCAGCTATTTTGATAGCACAGATCATCAATGTTTTATTACCTGATGCATTGATCATGCAATGGTTTGGAAAAGAAAGCGGTTTAAGGGGAATCGTAGCCGGAGGACTTCTAGCCGGATTTTTACAGGGCGGTCCCTATGCCGTTTATCCTATCATCCAGTCCCTTTTACAAAAAGGAGCCCATGTCAGTATTATTGTAACCATGCTTATTGGTTATGGGGCTATCGGATTAAGCCGTATTGCCTATGACTTTATTTTCTTTGAACCATATATCACTGGTTTGCGTCTACTTTTTGCTATTCCACTCACCATTTTATCAGGCATCATTTTGTATTTCATATTTCATTAAAAAACAATGAATATTATCCTGATCAGAAAACAAACACCTGGACACAAAAAACATTTTCACATCAAAGCAGCAAATGTAACATAGCTCAATTTGCGATGATCTGGATTTATACACTTTATAAAAAATTTGACAATAAATATTAGATTATGATAACAAGTAGAATAAATGAAAATCACAACCGTATTCAATGGAACCAATTATAAGATACTTTTTAAAAGATTGTCATGACGATGAACGATAGAAACCATAAAGAAAAACATTATTTTTCACGTAAATTTACTCCTAAGATTCCAAGGAATAGTCAAAATTTTACCTGGCAAATTTTAGTTGCTATTCTTCTGCTTACAGTACTGTATTGTCTATTCAAATATAGCGATATCGATAAGTTCCTTGCCACAGCAATCATCGCTTTAGCAGGAATAACTCTTGAAATGTTTAGCCACCTATTTTCCTATTTTCTCACCTTGGTTCAGTCTATTCCTTATATAGGACCCATGATTGCTAAACTGATTACCTGGCCTATTTTTGTTACTCTGAATATTACAGCCTATTTTGTTTCTTTAATTGTAATTCGTTTTAAAGGAATCTCAATGGTTAAAGATGCCAGGATTCTAACCACAATTTTCCTAATCGGCCTGCTCACCGGTTTTATTCTTGGCCGATTATTCTGATTTAAAATCAAGTTCTTTCAAATGCTCTAAGCCATGATTCTCAATAAATATACTGGCACTATTCAAGGCATTCTTCATTGCTTCAGCCTTTGATCTTCCATGACAAATAAAACAGAGCCCATTAACCCCTAATAAAGGAGCCCCTCCATAAGTCTTATAGTTTCTCATTTTAGCATATCGTGCAAATTTTTCTTTCAGCATTCTTGTTGTATCATCGTCCGGCAAATCCCTTAAAATACTCATTTTAAAATCAGTCATAAACATGCTGGATAACCCTTCTGCAGTTTTCAAAACAATATTACCTACAAAACCATCACAAACAATGACATCGGCTGCCCCTAAAAAGATATCTCTTCCCTCAATATTTCCCATAAAATCAATATCTTCTCTTTCTGAAAGCAAAGCAAAAGCTTCTCTACTAAGCTGGTTTCCCTTACTTTTTTCCTCTCCGATATTCAATAAAGCAACTCTAGGATTTTCAATTTTAAGTTCACTCCTGGCATAGGAGGCACCCATAAGTGCAAAATGCATCAAATGGATTGGCTTGCAGTCTACATTTGCACCCATATCGAGAATAATTTTTTTACCTTTCAGGGTAGGTATAATTGCAGCAATTGCCGGTCTTTTAATATCGTGAATGCAACCTAATTTGAACAAAGCTGCTGCCATCACTGCTCCACTGTTACCAGCTGAAATAAAAGCGTCTGTATTTCTTGCCTTTAATAAATCCATACCAACTATAATTGGAGAATTTTCCTTACCTCTGATTACATCTGAAGGCAAATCATCATTTTCCACGCTGTCGGAACAATGAATGATTTCAACCTGTTTCTTATCAAATGCATACCTTTTCAGTACTTCTTCAATTGCATCCTTCTTACCCAGAAGGGTAACCTTGCATTCCTTCCTATCCTTAATAAATAGATAAGCTCCCTTTACAGTTTCTTCAGGGCCAAAATCGCCACCCATGACATCCAGGGCAATATTCAAAGATAATCCCCCCTTATTACCTGCTTATAATAACAGGTAAAAATGTTATTTTTAATGATAAGAACCATTATAACGATTGTAGTATAGAATATCAAACAAATAATTTTGCATTGAAGATCAATGAACATTCCATACAAATTCATTTGTATTTTTTATCATTTTAATATTGATTTGCTTTTTTGTCTAAATTGAAGTGTATTATTATAAAAAACCAGAAGGAATTCTAAATTTTTATCAAACTGTCAATT
>JAFGSC010000177.1 GCA_016934875.1 Candidatus Atribacteria bacterium | reverse complement strand
GTTGGATAAAGTATTATGGAATGATAGTACCGATGCAACTTTCAATTTAGAATAAAGCAAAAATACAGGGGACGGTTCTTTGTTTGAGGACTTTTCCCTATTTTATAAGAAAATCATGAGTCTTATATTTAACATATATGCTATAGATGAAATAAAAAAGAATTTTACTATCTGATAACCACATAAGAATAAAGAAGAAAAATATTTGAATGTGAGTGTACCAGAGGAAAGGTACTGACATAATAATTTTTTTTAGTAGGGATGCTGTGAGGAAAGAAAATGATCAAGACTGATATCGGTGAATATATTGTAGGTGCATACCTAAAGGTTATTGAAAAATGTGACTTTATTGACTATAATGCCAGACCTCCGGTGGCGGTCTTGGAGAGCTTAGAGTTAGAACAGGGGACGGTTCTTTGTTTGACAATTCCTGATTAGTATTGGCAAAGTAAATTTTTACCGGGATGATATTTTTGCTGAGGTATAGACTAATAAAGATATTTGTAGATAGTTAGGGTTATAAAAAATGTTTGATAAAGCTAGTCTAAGAAAAATAAGCTTAGAGTAGAAAGGAGGAAAAAAATAAATAAAACATTCAAAAAATTTTTCGCTTTCTTACTGATAATTCTATTTCTCCTGATAGAGGTAAACGCTGTCATCAACCTGGCTTCTTGCGAGGAGAATGTTATCCATGAAGGATTTGTCTATGTGGATGAGTTCATTCCCGATTCAATATTTGAGGTCAGGTATTACTCAACTGATAATTTTGTTGGTAGTAGGGTTGACGGATATCTTGCTCCAAAGGTGATATTGACTATTGAGGCAGTCAGAGCTCTGGCAGCAGTTGCAGATGAACTGAGTCAGCAGGGATTGGCTCTTAAAATATTCGACGGTTATCGCCCTCAGCAGGCGGTTAACCACTTCATTCGGTGGGTTGCCGATGGTGAAGATGAAAAAATGAAAGATAAATATTATCCCGAAGTGGATAAAAAAGACCTGTTTAGTCTTGGCTATATTGCTAAAAAATCGGGGCATTCAAGAGGAAGCACGGTTGATTTAACTCTGATCGATATTGATACTGGTGAAGAATTGGATATGGGCAGTGGCTTTGACTATTTCGGGGAGATATCTCATCATAATACTGATATGATTAATGAACAACAGAGGCAAAACAGGGTAATTCTCAGAGAGGTTATGGAAAAGTACGGATTTGGTGCTTACTCCGGGGAGTGGTGGCATTATACACTGAAAAAAGAACCCTATCCGGATACCTATTATGATTTTCCAGTGCAATGAGCACAGTTAAAACAGGGGATGGTTCTTTTTGGACTAGTACTTTTGGATTTTTATTTTTTTAAATAGCAGGAGAATGAAATGGAAGATGAGATCAGATTATTCTATGATCTGACAGCCGAAGAAACGGCGAATCGTTGGTATAAAGAAGAGATGCTGAAACCGACGATAGAAGAATTCGTCTCTTTACTTCCAAAAGATCCCAAAGTGCTTGATCTTGGTTGCGGAACAGGGCATGAGAGCATGAGACTGGCTCAAGCTGGTGCCCAGGTGCTAGGGATTGATTTTAGTGAAAGATGTATTACCATAGCAAGAGAGCGTTGTCCGCAATGCAGGTTCGAGGTACAAGATTTTCGTTATCTGGATGAGAGATTCGGAAAATTCGAAGGAATATTCGCATGTGGTTCATTGATCCATATTAAACATGAAGATCTGACTGATGTCTTAGGTAGAATGAAGGATTTATTGATCAAGGATGGATATATGGCCGTTATTTTGGTTAAAGGGAAAGGGATTAGTGAAAAAATGAGCTTAATTGAAGTAAATGGTAAAAAAATAAGAAGGACTGTTTATCTGTATAACCAGGAGGATATAGTAAAGGCAGCAAAAAAATCAGGGTTAGCCTATATACGTGAAGTGTTTTTGCCGGAGAAGCTAAAACAATACGGATGGAGGAACCATATCCTTCAGAATAAATCTTAAAGAAGAAGATTATTTAGAAGTAAAATATTGGATGGTACTTTATTCAATGTCTTCCTAGTAATCTAAGATATTACTATCATTTCTAGGTATTACATAGGGGTTATCCATGCCCAGGATAACCCGAATCGGAGGTGAAAAAATCATGGATCAAGCTATGGAATTTCCAAAGGGGCCAATTTGTCAAAGTTGTGGTATGCCTTTGCAAAAGGATACAGATTTTGGAACGGATGCTGACAGAAGCAAAAATAAAGAGTATTGTTTTCACTGTTTTAAAGATGGTAAATTTTTGGACGAAGGAATAACCCTGAAAGAGAAAATAGAAAAGAATGTAGAATTTGCTATTAAAATGGGAATGCCGGAGGATGCGGCAAGAAAAATGTGCGAAAATATATTGCCAAAGCTGAAAAGGTGGAGAAAAGAATAGAAAGGAAACCTATTTTTTAGGGTCTTGCCTGGATGATTCCTTCTGCCCAGAATGTGTCAAAAGTATTGGCTGCGCCTCCATGTTCAACAATTTTATTATCGATGATGCGGTCTATGTTTACAGCGGTGAAAACTAATTTTTTCCCCGATGGTTTTATTCCTAACCACTCTCCAAGATGGGTGGCTTCCATGATGATTTCAGAAATAACGAAATCATTATCGATGTGCTGACGAACGATTCGAATTTTTAGGTCAGGGTAAGTTTTTCTAACATCGATGACATGCTGTTTCATTCCGGCTAAGCCTATCGGTATATTCTTATCTCCATTTCTTGCGGTACAGTCAACAGAAACGTATTGATCAATTTCATCAATTAAGTTATTAGAAACAATATTTTCGTAAAAATTCTTAATCATTTCTTTTTTATCCATAGAATCAGTCCTTTTATTATTTTGGCAACCAATGCCCGACAACTCGTTTTTATACGAAATTATGATAAACTTTAATCATCTAAAATTCATTCTATTTTATCGTTTTTGAAAAGAATATGCAAAGGGGAATAGAACAGGGGACGATTCTATTCCCCTTTGCATATTCATAAAACTCTTGTCTAATAAGGGTTTTAGGAATGAGAAATTTGGGTTGGGCTTCACCCTTAAAAGATACAAATAGAAGGGATTTATCCATTGATTATTTTTCAGAAAGAAGGATTGTTTTGTAGTATAATATATTTAATAACCATTTAATGTATTTATTATTTGATAATAAAATAATTTTAGTTTGAGGTGAAAAAAATGAATACCGAAGATAAAGAATGTTGTCCTGAATTTAATCCAGAGAAATGGGATAAAAAAACATTTAATTGGGAAGATAAACAATTTATTAAAGAAACTATTCCTACATTTTTTCATATGCCGTTCCCGGATAATTTCCAGTTGGAACCAAATTATAAAAGAATTGCATAATATCTATAAACTAAAGGAATTTATTACCTTTCCAAAGCCTTTATAAATGAATAATCCGATAAGAAATTAGTCTAATATGTATTAATATCCCCTACTATTATTCAAACATATAGGATTATATGAATAAAGTTATTTTGAGCAATTCAATAAAACTATTAAATTGCCTACAATCAGTCAATTCCAGTCAGCAATATGTAGGTATAGCCCCCTTTTCAATATAAAAAAGGGATTCCTTATGATAAGCGATTCATTTATAGATTCAATATATTTAGAAAGAAAGCCCCTCAGCTTGATGCTGAGGGGCTGGGATTGGCAGGCTCCCCCTATTGGACAACTTCAGTACTTTTTATGGAAAACTTACCTTATAAAAGGCATACTTAATTATTAAATTAATCAATCAGGTAAAATGACATTATCGATTTCCAAAGTAAAAGAACCTCGGACACCATTCACATCAACAGT
>JAFGSC010000016.1 GCA_016934875.1 Candidatus Atribacteria bacterium | reverse complement strand
TGATCCACAAATTTCTTTAGAATGGGCACGTATACCCCACTTCTATTACCTTTATTATGTATATCAGTATGCTACTGGATTTGCTGCGGCTATTGCGCTCTCTCAAAAAATTTTACAGGAAGGCAAACCAGCAGTCAATCGATATATCAATTTTCTCAGTAGGGGTAATTCAGACTATCCAACGAATGTATTGATAGAGGCTGGCGTTGATCTAAAAACCAGGCAACCCTTAGAAGAAGCGATGAAATTATTGCAAGAATTAATATTTCAATTGGAGAACTTGAAGAGTTGAGATATTCAGAATGCTTGAAAAAGACCCGTTATCAGGAAGGTGAAAGAAGTGAAAAATAGGATTGCTATTTTTTGCCGTATTATTCTGGTTACTTTTATGGTTATTTCACTATCGGCATGTTGGGATATTGGAGATCTTGTTGAAGAAAACCTTACCATTGATCTTAAATCAGCCGATAAAGTCAATGTAACTGCAGCATTATACCATGGGGATATTTTTATTTCAGGGGAAAAGCAAATACCTTTACTAATATCCAAGTTTTCATATAATTTAACCCGATGGAACCCTGAAGTTAATTATACTGTAGACGGTGGTGAAGGATATCTCAAAATTGTGCAAAAGAAAAATACTAAAGGATTGTTCAATCCCACGATTAATCATTGGTTCTTACAGTTTAATGAAGATGTTCCCCTAAAGATGGATATCGTAATGGGGAGTGGAAACAGTCAATTGGATTTAAATTCAGTTAATTTAATTGACCTGAAAGCCGTAATCGGAACTGGTGATACCCTGATCGATCTAACGGGAGATTATCAGGAAAATGTAAATATAACCTTGGTAGGTGGAATTGGGAACACCTTGATCAATTTACCAGCAGATATTGGAATTCGCCTTATGATTCAAGGAGGTATCTATCGTATTCGATGCGATGGCCTTAATCAAATTGGGAATTTCTATTACAATTCGATTTTCAATTTTACCGAAAGAAAAATTTTTGTTACCCTGATTGCTGGTCTTGGGATGATTGACGTTCGATTGGTACCATCCGAGTTGAACGAAGTATAATTGTTATTTCAAAGGACATTTACTTTTTCTATAACGATCTATTTTTTAAAAGATGAAAACATGTTAAAATAAATTTTGAATCATGGTGAATATCAATTGGGAGGTCCATAAAATGAGAAATGTCAAAATGTTCATGATAGTTTTAATCTTCTTTTTTTCTTTTATTTCTTTACCAACCTTTGGTCAATTACAAAATAAGGAAGAAGCTTCAATGAAAAATAATTGGTCATCGGTTGATGATGTTATTTCTGCACAAGAAAGAAATATGTACGTGAAAAAATCAAGTTCTAATTTGATAGGAATTGGTTCTACCGCAAAAGAAGTTCAAGAAGTTATGGGAGTACCTGACTGGATTGATGAAGAAGAACATGTTTTTTATTACCGCCAAGCACCCATTTATTTTGATCATGAATGGAAAGTGCAATCTTGGGATAATCGATATGGAAATTTGAATGTCATCGCAGAAAAGGTAAAAATTAAATTAGGATCTCATATAGTAGAAGTCTTTAATGAAAAAGGTATACCTCTTCGGATTACAAGAGTTGAGCAGAGTTACCAATTAGAATATTGTGATGAACTGATCTATGTGGGAAGCAGCTGGCATGTGGAAGCCATACAACCTACTTCAGATATTAGTTATAAAACAGATAGAAATGCGATGAGTTTATTGGAATTTATTAAAGAATTTCATGATTATTTAGCTAGCAATTAATCATTCAGAGTTAGAAGTCTACCCTTATGATTTTAAAAACATTTATTTTTTTATTATATAGTTCAGATTGAACGAATGGGTAAAAAATGAAGGCTTTTCTTATCTGATAAAAATGTATTTTTTCCTATTACCCAATTGTTTCGAAACCTTGAAAGAAGAATGGTCTGGCTGACGTTTGGCTCTCACGAAGAAGCTTTAATGTTTTTGGTATAGCATCCATAATGTCTTGAGCCGTCATCCCGTCTTCGCCTTTTTCTCGAGCAGCCAAGTCTCCTGCAAGTCCATGAACCATCGTACCTTGCCTGACAGCAGATTCAATAGGTAAACCCAATGTAAACATTGCAGCTATCGTTCCGGTGAGTGTGTCTCCGGAGCCAGCAGATGCCATTCCGCTGTTTCCGGTCATATTGATAAAAATATGATCATCGGGTAACCCAATGATAGAATGAGCTCCTTTAAGGACAAGGATTGCGTTTAGTTTTTGACTGAATTCTCGAACCATATGGATTGGGTCTTTTTGAATCTCCTCAATTGATTTCTTCGTGATGCGTGCCATTTCTCCTAAGTGGGGAGTAAGAATGGTGGCACTTTGGCGTTTTTTTAAAATGGAAAGATCTTGGCTTAAGACAGTTAAACCATCACCGTCGATTAGCAGTGGTTTATCGATTTCTGGTATTAATTTTTGTATAAGAAGCTGTGTTTCTTCCTGCAAGGATAAGCCAGGGCCGATAACGATAATATCCATCTTCTTTGACCATTCCAAAAGATGATCGAAATTATTCAAGGCAATCGTTCCTATGACTGTTTCCTTTTGGGGAAGAAATACGACTTCACTTGCTTTTAAACTGATATAAGGAATCATAGAAGCTGGAGCTGCTAGTCTAGAATAACCGCCTCCGGCTTTTAAAAAAGAAAGCGATGAAAAATAAGGAGAACCAAAATAGTTTTGTGCCCCTGCGATAAAGAGGGCATTTCCAAAGGTTCCTTTATGTCCATCTACTGTTCTTTGTGGGATTATCGTGGGCTGGTTTATATGGATTTTTATATTTTCTGCTTTGTAGAGCTCAGGCGGGAAGGAGATGGTAGAAATATAAAGTTTTCCGCCATACTCATATCCAGGATAGAGTATATTCCCTACTTTAGGAAGTCCAAAAGTCACAGTATAATCTGCTTTGATGGCAATGCCGCAAATTTTTCCATTATCAGCATTGATACCTGATGGAATATCAATGCTGACGACAGGATTATTGCTTTGATTGATTGTTTGAACGACCTGAAATAATATTCCTCTGATATCCTTGGTTAACCCAGTACCAAAAATAGCGTCTACGACAATGTCTTCCGGACTTAGGAGTGCATTGATTTCTTCAAGTGAGGGATTGATGAATACTGGAATCTTTAAGTTTTGAATGATATGCCAATTAGTTTGAGCAGCGTTGTGGAATTTTTCGGGATTATTTAATATGCAGATTTTAACAAAAGCGCCATTAGAATACAGTTTTCTTGCCAGAACAAGCCCGTCTCCTCCATTATTGCCGGTACCACAAAATATTAGAAATTGCTTATTTTGGACCCCTAAATTCTTTGAAATGACTTGGTAAGCAGCCATTCCCGCATTTTCCATTAAAACGACATCGCTGATACCATAAGCTTTAATAGCATTTTCATCCATATGCTGCATTTCTTTCTTCCAAGCTATATCCATGATTATAATCCTTTCTTTCAGAGAAATTCATTCAATAAACAATCGATGCTTGATATGTTAAAGATGCAAATAAGATTGACTGAAATTACTTTTGAAACCCTCTCCCCTTGGGAGAAGAGATCGTGTGCTTATACTGATGATTTACCTCTCAATAATTATACTATAAAAATTAATATAGATTTACAACTTTTCCCAAGAAAGATTTAAATAGTGTAAATAAACAGGATAAACAATTCATAGATGATCAGTATTGTACTGTGTTTTATATTTTATGTGAAACGACTCAATATAAAATGTTGGATAGAAACTAAAAAAATAGTAAAATGAATTCATAATATTGTTGATCTTAAGTTCATTGGTGGATAGATTCTATGGAAATGCAGAAAAAGGATAACGATACGAAAAATGAAGTAGCTGGAATTTTTAAGAATTTAACACAGCTTGAATCCTTGAAAAAGGTTGGAGTAGAATTTCGAGACATCCATGATTTAGAAAAAGATACTCTACTTGTTGAAAAACTTTCGCAGATGGTAGAACGAAAGGAATTAAGTGCAAAGCAAACCCTTGAACTCTATTGGGATAAATTTCATTCGATTGATAGCGAAAGGAGCCAAGAGCAATGGCTAAAGCAGATCTATCACTTTTGTCAATTTCTATCCTTTCCTAATACCAGACCTGAATGCAAGGACATATCCTTGGCTGAAAGCAAATGGATATACCTTTTTTTATTCACTTATCGTCAAATTGTTCACTTGCAAGAAAAAAACTCAATTTATCCTTTTGTTTCACAATATCCTTTGGTTTTCTTGTCAAAAAAGGAAATTGATTTATTAGAACAACCACAGGAATATCAGCATTTTTTAAGCGCCTTTGATCAATTGTTCGTTTACGAAATGATGGCTCTTAGCAGAGAGATTTATCATTACAATACGATAGATCATGTATGCGGGGTCCATTCTGTAGCCTTGAGTCTTGCTAGGCAAATTAAAAAACAAGGTATTTCCTTGGATTTAGGCATTGTTTCGGGATCTTCGGCTGGGCATGATATCGGTAAGTATGGATGCCGGGTCAATGAGATAAAGAGAGTCCCGTACCTCCATTACTATTATACGGATTTGTGGTTTAAAAGACAAAATATTGCCTATATTGGACATATTGCTGTAAACCATTCCGTATGGGATTTAGAGTTAGAAAATTTATCCCTCGAATCGCTTATTTTGATCTATTCCGATTTTCGGGTAAAGAATATACCCGATTTGGAAAAAATGAATATCTACAGCCTGCATGATGCCTTTGAAATTATTTTAAAAAAACTAGATTATCTGGATGAAAAGAAAGAAAAAAGATATCGCCGAGTATTTAGTAAGTTGAAGGATTTTGAAGATTTTTGTGTGGAGCATGGAGTAAACGTCAACCTGGTTCCCTTTGCTGAAAAAAAATACCGTCCAGTTAAAAAGCAACACTATTTGCCATTACTTTTTGGGGATGAAGTCGTGCAAAAAATTAAGCATTTATC
>JAFGSC010000176.1 GCA_016934875.1 Candidatus Atribacteria bacterium | reverse complement strand
GGGGAATCTATCGGCTGATTAAAGTGATTTCGATCTCCGAAGAAGGAGACATATTCACTGAACAGGGTTATCATTTTTTGGTCAATAGAGATATCGTATGGTTGTTGAAAAATGCAGAATCGATTTCTTTTTCTCTAGTAACGATAGGGGAAAAACTTGAAGAAATCGTTAGAAAGAAATTCGATCAGAATCAATCGATGCAAGCAATAATATTAGATGCGATTGGAACCGTAGCTGTTAAAATGGTAGGCCAGTGGTTTAATCATTATTTAGAAAAAGAAATTTCCAAAATAGGTTATAAACTGTCACGTTATTTTGAACCAGGTTCGGGAGATTGGGATCTTGAGGAACAGCAGAAAGTTTTTACGATTCTTAGGCCAAAAGAGATTGGCGTTAGCTTAAGTGATCATTTTATGATGATTCCTACGAAATCATTATCATGGATGAGAGGCGTAGGTCATCATCTGGTTCATTCCTATCGGCATGAATTTTCTTGCAGATACTGCCTGTTAGATCATTGCCAGTATGGTAAAAAAAGGTAAATTGTATTTTTTATTGCATGCACAACCTGATGTATTTATTTGCCTTCCCATATTTCATTTCTGAAAATCTAAACACCCCATTTCATTTATTGTTAAGTAATATTTGTTTATGACCAAATATATCCTTAGAAAAATAAAAAAGTATTTGACATTTATAATAAAAAAGTAATAACATTAAAACAATATTTGTTTATATGTATATACATATAGTACAAATGATTTTTTAATAGAATTTGAGCATTTAAAAGATGGATGAAATAGATAAAAAATCCCCGATACCATTGTATTTTCAAATGGCAAGACTGTTTATGAATAAAATTACCAATAATGAATGGGAAATTAATACAATGATACCTACAGAATTAAAATTATGTGAAGATTATCAGATTAGCAGAGGTACAGTTAGAAAGGCAATCGATAATTTGGTTCAAGAAGGGTTTTTAAATAGAAAACAAGGAGTAGGAACTTTTGTATGCAAGCCTTGCAACGTTTTACCAGTAAGTAATTTTTATTGTGTAGAATTAAACAGAAAGAGCCAAAGAATAAAATTAAGAAGGAAAATTCTTTCCAAAAGAGTCATTACTCCCAATAATAGAATAAAAAAATTAATGCGTATCAATGATAAAAAAAAACTATTTAGGATCAAAGGAATGCTGTTGATCGATCGTACGCCTATTGCTCTAGAGACTTTATATCTACTGAAAGATTTTTTCCCTAATTTGAAATCCGCAGATTTAGCTACAATGGCTCCATATGAAATATTTATGCTGAAGTATAATTTGAAAATGTCTGAAGTTCGGGAATCTTTTTCACTGAAAGAGCTTGATAAAAAAGATTCAGAAATATTTAGTTTACCAGAAAGTTCCTATGCTCTGTTGGTAGATAGATTTTCTTGGTCAAATGATACTATTTTTGAGTATCGACAAAGCATTATTCGAACAGATAAATGCCATTATACAGTTAATTTACTATAGTAAACAAGCAAAGTATCAATTTAAATAATTTAATTCTGGAAGGGGAGATCTATGAAAAATATAATTTTGTTAACCGTTGATACTTTAAGAAAAGATAGTCTGGGAATTTATAACGATAAAGAAAATTTGACTCCATTTCTTGATTCACTCATGAACCATTCCCTTGTTTTTACTCGATTCCATTCATCGGGACCCTATACCCAAGCATCCTTTCCTGGGATTTTAACTTCCTCCTACTACTTGGAATACGGAAGACCCCAGAAATTATCTCCTAGAAGAGTAGTCATATCAGAAGCATTGCAAAAGGCAAATATCACGACAGCCGCCTTCCATTCGAATCCTTATCTAAGCGATTATTTCGGATGGAATCGAGGTTGGGATGTTTTTTATGATTCAATGCAAGATGAAGTAAGTGATATGATTCCTTATGTCAGAGGAGATCAGATTAACCAAAAAGTAAAATCATGGTTAGACAGGTATATTCAAACAGATAGCCGAAAACCCTTTTTCTTGTGGACACATTATATGGATGTCCATGAACCCTATGTACCAAAAAAGCAGTATTTACAGCTGGTAGATTCTTCCATTTCAATGAGCGAACAAGAGATGTTCGATTTATTTAAAAATACCTTGCTTAAACGTGATACTTCTAATCCCCAATTAGTCCATCTTCTTCATAAGCTTTATCGGGCAGGTGTTCGGGAAACAGATGATTATATTAAAGATTTTTTTAATATTTTGCAACAGAATCAGGTTTTGGAGAATAGTATTATTATTTTTACAACGGATCATGGTGATGAATTTGGTGAACACAAAGGTTTGTCTCATGATGGTAAATTTTATTCTGAATTAGTCGACTCCCCCTTTATGATTATTGATTTTGACCAAAATCAGAAAAAAACATGTCACAACCTGGTCAGTAATCTTGATATTGCCCCGACAATACTACACCTGTTTGATATTCCACCAGAGGAAAAATTTGAAGGCCAATCTTTGTTACCTATTGATCGATATCAAGAAAGGGGGGTTTTTGGAGAGGCCATTGGCAAGACAGGAAGTCATGAAAAACCTACAGATCTACCAGTATATTATTATCGGGAGAACAACATAAAGATTATTTACTATCAAGACCAGGAACGTTGGGAGATCTATGATTTAGAGCTTGACCCTGCTGAACAAAATAATCTAATTCATTCATATCCGAGAGCTGGAGAATTAAAAGAGAAGCTGTTACCCAGAGTGAATCGATGGGAAAATAGATAATTAAAAATATTCAATAAGGAGAAAGATCAATGGATAAAGAAAAAAGAAATAAGGATTTAATTGATAAATCAAAACAGGTCATCAGGGAGGCCTTTGAGAAATATGATTCTTCCAAATGCGCCATTACCTGGACCGGTGGAAAGGATTCCACCACCGACTTATGGATCATTCGTCAGGTCTGCACAGAAGAAAATATTCCCCTTCCCCAGGTGATTACTATTGATGAAGGAGATGCCTTCCCGGAGATTACTGATTTTCTAGTCCGGATCTCCCAGAAGTGGCATATTGACCTGAAATGGTTATGCAACTTTGATGTCCTGACTGCCTGCCTCAGCCACTTGGGAAATACCGTACAAGTGGAACGACTCAACAAACGGAATCAGGAAGAGCTAAAGCGCATTGGTTTCACCGAAGATTCCTTTGTCTTTGAGGCAGAATCCTTTGCCGGCAATCACCTGATGAAGACCGTGGTCCTCAACGAGTTCCTGGAAGAAAGCAAGACCGAACTCCTGTTTATGGCTCTCCGCCGTGATGAGCAGGCCGCCCGAAAGGAAGACGAGTACTTCACCCCTAAAGAGGGAGGATATCTCCTGCCCGAGCATACCCGGGTTTCTCCCATCCTGCACTTTACCGAAAGGGATATCTGGGATAACACCCATTTACATAATCTTCCTTATTGTCCTCTCTATAAGATTGGTTATCGCTCTTTAGGAGCCAGAAGCAGTTCCAATCCTGGTGATATCGGTGTGCCAGCCTGGGAACAGGATTTAGAGAATGTTCCAGAAAGGGCAGGCCGAAGACAGGATAAGGAAAAGGCTATGGAGAGATTGAGAAAACTAGGTTATATGTAAATGTAATAACCATGGTAAGTTAGATTGTCTGTATAAATGGATTTCCTTTAGTTTATTAAAGTAATAATTTTAAATAGAGAGGAGTTTATTATGAAAGAACAAAATATCATTATTATTAGCTTAGATGAGGTGAGGCCTGATCATTTAAGTTGCTATGGATATCAAAAGATTTCTACTCCTGCCATTGACCAGATTGCCAGCGAAGGAGTTCGATTTGCAAACTGTTTTTC
>JAFGSC010000175.1 GCA_016934875.1 Candidatus Atribacteria bacterium | reverse complement strand
TATTGTCAATACTAAAAGAGGCTTATCATCGTTCACAGGTTATTATTACCACCGGAGGCTTAGGACCAACCGAAGATGACATCACCTTCCAATCCATTGCCAAATCACTCCATTTAAATTTAGTTAAGTATCCTGAAGCAGAAGAACATATGAAAAGTATCTTAAATCGCGCAAACATCAATATGTCTCAAAGTAATTTAAAACAAGCTTATCTACCGGAAGGTTCTCTCTGCATTATTAACGAATATGGGACTGCACCAGCAATAATTCTCGAAAAAGGAAATCGAATCATTATTTCACTTCCAGGTGTTCCCCTGGAGATGAAAAACCTGATGGTCGATAAAATCATACCATTCCTCATTCAAAGATTCCCCTCTCTTCAACATAGGGAATTCAAGATTATCAGAACAAGTGGTTTGGGTGAATCCACCGTCAATGAAAAAATTAAAGATTTTATTCAGCAAAATAAGCAGTTGAACATCGGCATTTATGCCAGTCCCGAAGATATTCAAATTCAACTGAATGCCATAGCCAATACGCCGCAGGAAACTATAGAAATACTTCAAAATTCAACAGAACAACTTACACATATTTTAGGTAATTATATCTTTGGCTTTGACAATCAATCATTAGAAGAAGTTGTCGGAAATATGCTTAGAAGCAATCATCTTACCTTAGCAGTAGCAGAATCATGCACAGGGGGGATGTTGGGGGAAATCATCACATCCGTTGCGGGCAGTTCCGATTATTTTAAAGGTGGAATTATCAGTTATGATGGAGAAATCAAAGAGAAATTACTTGGAGTACCCCAAGAAATGATGATGCAGTATGGACAAGTCAGTGAGCAAGTTGCTTCTGAAATGGCTCGAAGTGTTCGAAAAAAATGCAATAGCAATATTGGACTTAGTATCACCGGAATTGCAGGTCCAGGAGGCGGAAGTCAGGAAAAACCGGTTGGCTTGGTTTACATCGCACTGGCAGATGAGCAACAAGCGATTTTTCAAAAACATCAATTATTCAGGGACCGTCAAACAATCCGTTTACGCTCAGCCCGCCGTGCCTTAAATATGCTGAGGCTCCATCTTATCAATATTGAAACGACTAAATCATAATCTTATTATTGAGATCTTATGTTGTGGTTTTAAAAATTACTATTTTATAAATTTATTATGCTGTCTTTTAGATGAGAGGATGAGCCGTAGTTAATTTATTTTGGTATTTATTATTTTTCCCTGTCTAAAAACTAAAAAAATCAAAAACATTTTAAAAAAGCATTTCACCAGTATCTTCTAGCGATAGAGATGACAGGCAACAAAATACCCAGGTTGAATTTCAAGCAAAGGAGGCTCTTCCTTTTTGCAGATATCCATGACCCTGGGACAACGGGTATGGAACCGACAGCCTTTTGGTGGATTCACAGGGCTGGGAACATCCCCCATCAAAATCTCCTGCTGTTTCCTTTGTTTTGGATCCGGAATAGGAATCGCAGATAGCAATGCTTGGGTATAGGGATGTTTTGGATCACTGAAAATAAGACTCTTTTCGGCTATTTCTACAATTTTCCCCAGATACATGACTGCTACACGATCACTGATATGCTTGACTACGCTCAGATCGTGGGCAACAAAAAGTAAGGTTAAGCCAAATTCTTCCTGTAATTCTTTTAATAAATTGATGATTTGAGCTTGAATTGAGACATCAAGAGCAGAAACAGATTCATCCGCTACAATAAATTCCGGATTGGTAGCCAACGCTCGGGCAATCCCTATTCTCTGACGTTGTCCACCGCTAAATTCATGAGGGTAGCGATTGATCTGATCTGAAGATAAGCCTACTTTCTCCATTAAATCTACAACCCGTTCTTCTCTCTCACAGGAATTACCGATACCATGTACTTCTAACGGTTCAGCTATCGCTTTCCCAATTCTCATCCTGGGATCAAGTGAACCAAAAGGATCCTGGTAAATAATCATCATTCTACGCCTGAAAGGCTGCATTTTTCTTTTATCCAAATGAGTTATTTCTTGGTGATCGAAAAAGATTGAACCTGAAGTTGGGTCAATAATCCGAAGAAGCATCTTACCACAAGTTGTCTTACCACAACCTGATTCACCAACTAAACCTAAGACTTCTTTATGGTTAATAAAAAAGCTAACTCCGTCTACTGCTTTTAGCGCTTTTTTCCCACTACCAATCGTCTTGCCGACATAAAACCATTTTTTTAAATCTTTTACTTCAACAAATTTACTCATCGTTTTAACTTCTCTTCAATCAAGTGGCACTTAACCCAATGATTCGGTTCTACTTCTACCATTTTTGGGATTTCTTTAAAACATCGATCAAAAGCATATTCACAACGTGAATTAAAAGGACATCCAGGTGGTAAGTTAAGTAGGTTGGGAATCATTCCTCTAATCGTGTCTAATTTTTTCACTTCCCTGTCCATCCTAGGAATCGATCGATACAATCCTTTGGTATAAGGATGCATCGGATGTTCGAATATGGTGTATACATCAGAATATTCTACAATGTGACCCGCATACATAACTGCTACATCATCACACATTTCAGAAATAACACCTAAATCATGGGTAATCATCAATACCGCGGTATTAAATGTCTTTTTTAAATTATTGATCAATCTTAAAATCTGAGCCTGAATGGTAACATCAAGAGCAGTTGTTGGTTCATCTGCAATTAAAAGAGCAGGATTACAGGACAATGCCATAGCAATCATGATCCTTTGTCGCATTCCACCAGAAAGCTCATGGGGATAATTATCCATTCTTTTATTTGCATCGGGTATACCTACCATCTCAAGCATTTGAATTGCTTTTTCTCTAGCTTCTTTTTTGGTTACATTTTGATGCAATAAAATGGTTTCAATAATTTCGTGGCCAATCGTAAAAACAGGGTCTAAAGAGGTCATGGGTTCTTGAAAAATCATCGATATCTTTCTGCCACGAATTTTACGCATCTCTTTCTCGCTTAAATTGCACAAGTCTTTTCCTTCAAACAGGACATTACCACTAACAATCTTCCCCGGAGGCTGAGGGATTAAACGCATAATTGATAACGCGGTTACACTCTTGCCTGAACCAGACTCTCCTACGATGCCTAATGTTTGCCCTTGTTTAACGGAAAAATCAACTGCATCAACTGCTTTAACGATTCCATCATGGGTGTAAAAATAGGTTTTTAAATGACTGACTCTTAACAATTTTTTGTGATCATGACTTGAGTTTACGATTGTATCATTCATTGTTTTAATCTCGGATCTAAAATATCTCTCAATCCGTCTCCCAATAAATTAAGACCCAATACGGATAATAGAATAGCAATTCCTGGAAAAGTAGCTGCCCACCAAGCCCCACTGACAATAAAGGAATAACTATCTGAAAGCATGGCTCCCCATTCCGGAGTTGGAGGTTGTGCTCCTAATCCCAAAAACCCTAGGGCTGCACAATCTAAGATTGCCGTAGCCAGCATTAAAGTCCCATAGACAATTACCGGGGCAATGCTATTCGGAATTACATGGCGCCAAATAATGCGCCAGTGAGTTGAACCAATCGCTTTTTGAACCTCTATATATTCCATCTCCTTAATGTATAACACAGAACTGCGAATGATCCTGGCCATCTGAGGAGAATAGACAATACCGATGGCAATCATGGCTTTTTCCAGTCCCTGACCCAAGACTGTAACAATCACAATGGCCAATAATAGAGCAGGAAAGGCAAACATGATATCGACAATTCGCATAATCAATGCATCGACCCAGCCACCAAAATAACCCGAAAGTACTCCAAAAGCAATACCCAATACCATGGCAATCCCGACTGCCACAAAACCGGCAGTCAAACTGACTCTGGTACCATAAATCATTCGGCTTAAAACACATCTTCCCAAATCATCCGAACCCAGAGGCATACCCTCGGCCCCTTTGTCACTCCAGAAGCCAGGTTTTAATTTATTTG
>JAFGSC010000174.1 GCA_016934875.1 Candidatus Atribacteria bacterium | reverse complement strand
AAATATTGTAGATTTGACCGAAGCAGTCACCGGATGGGAGACAAGCCTGTTTGAACTTATGAAAGTAGCTGAAAGATCTAATACCATGGCAAGGTGCTTTAATTTAAGAGAAGGATTAACTGCTCAAGACGATAAGATTCCAGATAGATTTTTTGAAGCCTTTACCAGCGGACCTTTAAAAGACAAACTAATTGACCGGGAAGAGTTCGAGAAAGCGATCAAGACCTATTATGTGATGCAGGGTTGGAACGAAGAAGGGATTCCTACAGAGGAAAAATTAGCAGAACTGGATTTGGATTGGATTAAAGTTTAAGTTTTAAGAAAATTAAATATTTTTTGACAAACGAAAATGCTAGTGATAGAATAACAAAAAATTTATTTCGAAGGACCAACGAAGGGGCAAGTAAGGAATTTTCAATGGGTATGCAAAATTCCTGAAGACCAACCCAGAGGTTTATTTAAAAAGAAGTGTTCAAATGATTCATTTAGTTATTTGAAAAGTAAAGTGGAACCACGAAAAGCAAAGCCTTTCGTCTTTTAAAGACGAAAGGCTTTTTAAGTATTAAGTACAATGAAGAATACCGTGTAATAAGCGAGGTTGGATAGTCATGATAGAAAAAAAAGTTGGCATTGGGATTTTAGGCTTAGGTCATGTCGGAAAAGGTACTTTTGATATCCTTGAAAAAAATCAAGCCTTTATTTCGCAAGAGATCTACCCTTATCAAATTGGACTCATTGGATTAGCCGATCTGGATGTAAATCGGGAAACAAAATCTGAAAAATACGATACCTTTTTTACTGAATCTGCAGATCAGATCATTGAACATCCGGAGATCCAGATCGTTATTGAAGCTGTTGGAGGGGAATACCCGTCATATGATTTTATTAAAAAAGCGTTACTAAAGGGCAAACATGTGGTCACTCCGAACAAAGAAGTTGTCGCCAAGCATGGATATGAATTGCTTGATATTGCAAGGCAAAATCAGGTACAATTCTTATTTGAAACTTCTGTGGGTAGCGCTATCCCAATCCTGGGTGTTATATCCAATATTCTCACCTCATGCCCACTGGAAGAAATTGTTGGGATACTAAACGGTACCACGAATTATATTCTTGATTTAATGTTTGAATGCCAGATGAGCCAGGAAGAGGCATTGAAAAAAGCCCAGGAGATAGGTTATGCCGAAGCAGATCCGAGCAAAGATATTGATGGGCTTGATGCTCTTTATAAGATTTTTATCTTGTCTTCGCTGGGTTTTCGTACCCGTTTAAGACTTGATCAGATTAACTTTTGTGGTATTCGCGATATTGCTCAAGAAGATATTCAGTTAGCCAGGCAACTAGGGTATCGAATCAAATTGGTAGCCATAGCAAGAAAAAAGGAGGATATAGCTGGTATCCGGGTTCAGCCAATGCTTATGGATATGGATCACGTTCTCGTGGATATTCATGGAGCGAATAACGGTATACTATTATACGGTGAAAGCTATGGAGAATTATTCTTTTCAGGAGCAGGAGCAGGCGGAATTGCGGGAGGAAGCATGATTGTCAGCGATATTGTCCGCATTATCAATCAACCAGAATATTTTGAATATGACTATTTAGTGCAAAACCCGCGTGAATTGAAGGTGTTGAATTTGGATCAGGAGGAAAACGCTTATTATGTTAGAATCCAACCGCAGAATGGACAAATTTCTAGCCATGGAGTTGAAAAAATATTTGAGCAAAATGGGTTATCGATTGATAAAAATACTGAAATAGTCTCTGCTGGAGATCAAAAAATGATCGGCGTTTTAACTGCTCCATCCCTAGAAAGAAAATTAAAAGCAGCTTTGGAGAAAATCAAACAGGATGAAACTGGTTACAAAATTTTAAATTATTTGAGCGTGTATAGAAAAATGAGGGATCAATATGGAAGAAGTTAAACGCGATTTTCCAGAAGAAGAAAGAAAAAAAGTGAGAATTCGAGTACCAGCCACGACTGCAAATCTCGGCTCTGGATTTGACTGTCTTGGAATGGCTTTGTCTCTTTACCTCGAGGTCGAAATGGAGAGAATAGAACATGGCTTTATCTTTCAGGCAGAGGGGGAAGGTTCTAACTTGATTTCTTCAGATCAAGACAACCTAATTTACAGAGCAGCCTGCCTGGTGATGAACAAGGCGGATATCAATCCAAAACAGCAAGGAATAAAAATCTCGATAAAGAATGAAATACCGGTAGAAAGAGGACTTGGTAGCAGTGCTTCAGCCATCATTGGAGGCATATTAGGTGCCAGTCAACTTTATGAGTTAAAATTAAGCAAGGTAGAGATTTTGCAGATGGCTTTTTCACTGGAAGGCCATTTAGATAATATTGTTCCGGCACTGATTGGAGGATTTACAATTTCTTATAAGGATCATGATGGGCAAATAAGATGGGTTAAGCTCGATGTTCCTCATGATTTAAGGGCAGTCGTGGGCATACCCTCTTTTACGCTAAGCACAGAAGAAATGCGAAAAGTACTTCCAAAGCAGGTATCCCTGCAGGACGCAGTGGATAATTTAAGTAAATCTGCTTTACTGGTGAATGCATTACAGCAATCAAAATGGGAACTAATCCCAGAAGCAATGCAGGATCGTTTGCATCAACCATTTCGGATGCCTTTTATCAAAGGAGCCAAGAGTATTTTTGCCGAAGTACAAAAAAGTGGGATTGCTGGTGTTGCCTTAAGCGGTTCAGGGCCAACGATTATCTCTCTTGTCAAAGAGGGAGTAGAAAAAGAAATTTTAAAGATCATGAGAAAAACATTTGCTGAAGCCGGAATCAAAAGCCAGGTCAAAGTATTGGATCCCGATCTTGATGGTGCCAGGATCGAAGAAGGAAAAACAGTTCATCCCGTTATCGTACAGAAATATGGAGGGAGTTCTGTTTCTGATATTCAAAAAATAAAGGGGATTGCTAAAAAAATTGTAGATCTGGCGAGAAAAGGCAATCAAATGATTGTGGTTGTTTCTGCTATGGGGAACACCACAGATGAGTTAATCCATAGATCTTACGAAATATTAGAAAATCCCAGCGAGAGAGAGATGGATATGTTGCTTTCAACAGGAGAGCAGGTTTCAATTGCCTTGGTTACCATGGCAATTCATGCGTTAGGTGCTGAAGCAATTTCTTTTACCGGTGGGCAGGCGGGTATTATGACCAATAACGTCTATACCAAAGCAAGAATAAATAGCATTAATCACAAACGCATCCAAAGAGCCTTGGATCAGGGCAAGATTGTTATTGTAGCAGGCTTTCAAGGGATTGACGAGGAGGGAAACATCACTACCTTAGGCAGAGGGGGTTCTGATACAACCGCAATTGCCCTGGCAGCAAGGATGAAGGCTGATCATTGTGAAATCTATACGGATGTAGATGGTGTTTTTACAGCGGATCCAGACCTGGTTCCAGAGGCTCGAAAAATTAAACAAATATCGCACGATGAAATGTCAGAAATGGCTCTTTTAGGAGCCAAAGTCCTATATTACAGAGCTATGGATGTGGCCAGGAATTATCAGGTTAAAATTTTAGTGAAATCGAGTTTTAATAACGGTGATGGAACCGTCGTTCAAACCAGGGAGGAGATACCCATGTTAGAGAAAGTCCATGTAAGGGCAGTGACTCATGAAATTAATGTTGGTAAAATTATTATCAAGGATGTTCCGGATATTCCGGGCATTGCCGCAAAACTTTTTAAAGCATTGGCAAGTCAAGAAATTATTGTCGATATGATTATCCAGAGTGCCGAGCACGACCAGGTTAACGATATTGCTTTTACGGTAGCACTTGAAGACTTGGAAAAAGCAATTAGAATTACCAATCAAGTAGCAAAAGACATAGGATCAGCACTGGTATTATTTGATAACAAGGTTGCCAAAATTTCCATTGTGGGAGCCGGCATTACTTCAGATCCATTGATTGCAGCCCGCATGTTTGAAGCATTGGCACGGAGGAAGATTAATATTGATATGATCAGCACTTCGGGAATGAGGATTTCCTGTCTTATTCATCAAGACCGCATAGTTGAGGCGGTAAGAGAGGTTCATCAGGAATTTCAATTGGAGAAGGAAGGGGTAGAAAATGAAGCATTATAATGTGGCCGTAGTTGGTGCAACCGGAGCAGTTGGAGAAGAGATGGCCCGAGTTCTGGAACAAAGAAATTTTCCAATTCGTCAACTTTCTCTTTTT
>JAFGSC010000173.1 GCA_016934875.1 Candidatus Atribacteria bacterium | reverse complement strand
TGCTCTTCTTCATGGCAAAATCCCTCCTTCCCCAAAGAGCTATTCTGCCAGAAAACTCCACTTCTGATTGGTCCAATTTATTGGGAGAAGGTCAGCCGTTCCGGGAGATGATGTTCTGAAGACTCAGGATCAATGAGGTACGGAGCTTGACCAGGTGTCCCCTCTTGCGAAACAGGTCCCGAATGGCTCTCTGCTCCCTTGGATAAATATATCCTGTGGGTAATATGTCCAACCGAAACATCTCGGCCAGCCAGACCGCGTCATGGGTGTCATCTGAATGCTTCAGCCCCTTGTACTTTTGAATGGCCGAGGGATTGGCCAGGTGAACCCGATAACCCTGGTCCATGAGCAGATCCACCAGCCAGTACCAATTGAAGGTAGATTCAACAACAGTTCCGACAAGCCTCTTTTTCAAAGGATCCAGAGCACCAAGGACCACGTCCGGATCCTTTGGAAGCTTCTTCCTGAAAAGTCGCTTCCCGTCTCCATCTATCACTCCAAGGTAGTTATTGTTTGCGTGCAGGTCGATTCCGGCATAAACTCCCATCAGGCACCTCCTTTATTTGGTTGGCGAATCAATTGATAACGTCCCTTAATTGTACGTTATCTCAAGGGGTGCATTCTTATATGATTATCGCTGTTTGTATCTTAACCCATGTTGAAATACGAAATACGACCCCCGGGTTTCCACTTGACAGGAGCAACAAAAACGGTCAATCAGAATGGAATTAAAGATGACTATCTTTAAAAAAGGGAAAGCGTGTTTGCATTACTTTGGGTCGATAGCCAAATTTCGATTAGGTAAAATATGAAATTGATATTCGTGAACTGGTAAAGGCCATAGATTCCAATTTGGGAAGTGTGCCTCTATACAGGGGATAATAGTATAAACCTGAGATTAACGCGTATTCTGGGCAGAGGAGAGGGAGGCTGAAAATGTAGTCGGATTTGAGATGCTTCAAACCTGCCAAAAAAAGATGATTTTAATTGTACCACAAGCCTAGAACTACCTCTTATAATTTTTGTTTGGGACACCCCATTTTTTTTATATATGGAGGGGAAAAATGGAATGCTCCAACTGTGGTGAAAAGATTAAAGCTGCGGGGCTTTTTGGAAAAGTAGCCATGAAATGTAGGGAGTGTGGATATTACTATTGTAAAGAATGCTGTAATGCGTCTTCGCTAACAAAAACGGGGGAATGCCCGAGGTGCGGGGGAAAAACGGTAAAGGCCTAACCGGAAGTGACTTAAATATCCGTGTGCAGATTGCACACCTATATCCTCCGGAATTTAACCTCAGATGATTTAAAAATTAATTCCACTTATATTTTTGGGAATTGGATCCTTTTTCGCTTTAAAAAAATGGCTTGCAGAGTGATGGTAAAATTTTCCTTGTACGAAAACATGAGAAGTACGGAGATTAAACTAATTGGAAAATATTTTTAATGGTGTTTGGTCGTTAGTGAACCTTACATAATATCGAGTGGGAACTCGAAAAGAAGGAATACCCAATCGGTTGATCCTAAATTAAAAAGAAAAAAACTCTATTAATTTCTGAATAGTAGCCAAATTCTCCGGTTTTTTCGTGACGCTTAAAGAAATAATGGTAGCTTAAGTTGTTACAAGGAATTGGCCGTGAAAAACATTACTTCCAAATTTACTAAAATATCTTTTTGTCCTTATAAAACGGACTATTTATATAAAACAATCGCTTATTTTTCTAAAAATAATCCAGTTTATACCGGGTTGATATATTTTTTAATTTCCTATGTTCCTCTATATATCATAGGTTACTTGACGGGGCAACTTCATGGGAAAAACGGCCTGTTACCCATGTATGACGTAAACAGTATTGCAGATAATATTAACATTGGATTCCTTGCACCTGCTGGAGCTGGCCTCCTATGCTATTTGTATAATACAATAGAAAATACTTATAATTCCGTTTTAAAGGAAGGAATATTAAAAGAAAAAGACCATGACCAATATGTTAGATATCTAAATAAATTGGATAGAATTTATAATAATTTCTATATATATTTTTTTTCCATAATACTTTCAATTTCCATTAATTGGTATAATTATTTTGCGAAAAAAGATAGTTGGCTTGGAATAAATGGTGGCATCACTGGTGCTTACGGTCGGATGTTTATTTTTTTCAATTTCACAATTATATTTCTTTTTATCTATAAGTGCATTATAACGATATGGTCAATACAAAAAACCCTATCATTCGATATTATCATAAGGCCATTACATCCAGACCGGTCTGGAGGTTTAAAGCCGCTTGGACAGTTAGCCTTAGCTACCAATTATTTTATTGTTTTAATTTTAATATTTTTGACACTTTTAATGATTTTTGACCCGCTAGCACGGGAACAGAAAATATACCTTACGATGATATTCCTGTTTTATGTATTTTCACCTTTTTCAATGTTTTTGTCCCTTTCAAAGGCTCATAAAAGAATGAGAGAACAGAAATACAAAGTTCTTAGCAATCTTAGTATTTCATTTGATTATTATTACGATTTACTTGTTAAAAACTCCAAAAATGGTGTTTACGTTGCCCAAGATGCAGAAAATGTTTCTCAAATATCAGATTTATACGAAATTGCAGATAGGATGCCGATTTGGCCGTTTGATGCTAAAACTACGGCTAGATTTTTTACGACCATTGCCATACCCTTTACTGCATTCGTTTTAAATTTAGTTGGTGGCCCTGAAGGCATAAAAGGCCTTTTGCTTTCTATAATAAAATAAATATGAATTTTATTTTCAAAATAATGCTCATTTTTTTGTCAATAAATATATTCTCCTTCTCTATTATTCTAGCAGAGAATGCTATTTGTAAATCCAAAAAAAATTTTTATTGTGATACCAAACAATCGGAAATTAAAACTGAAATTTTCGGTGAAGGTCAAGTACCTATTGTTTTAATACATGGGTTAGGGTTAACCAGGCAAATATGGTATCCAACAATCGGAAAAATCAATAAAAAGAATTTAAAGATTGTCATTTATGACCTCTCTACACACGGGCAATCAAAAATTAAAAGTTGGCCCCCTTCTATAGATAAGCATGCAGAAGACGTTTTTAATATTATTAAATTTAATAGAATTGAAAAATTTATTTTAATTGGGCATAGTTATGGCGGGAGAATTGCCCAAAGATTTGTTGAATTATATCCAAGTCGTGTTGCCGCCCTTGGCCTTATTTCGACTTGGCATGGGCCATTTAATAAAAAGGATCTAAAGGTTATAAAAACAAAGTTTAAAATTGCGTTACTCGCAAATAAAATAATAGGAATACTTCCTAAATGGATGGTACCTGATTTTATGTATTATTTTTCAAGATCTCCTAACTTAAATGACTTTGTTGAATTTAACGAGTGCATTTCTGGTCGAGCATCACATAAACCCGACAACCAGATCATTTTAACATATTCACTTCATGCCCGAAACGATTATACAATACCTTATAGATTGGGATTACAATGTGGTGAATATTGGAATTCTGAAATGACCACTATCGATGGCTATATCCATCAAATACCCTCTTCCAGACCCGAGATGGTTTCGAAGTGGATTATATCAATAGTAGATGATGTTCAGATGTCCTTTCCTTAAAAAATTTTATGGAATATAACCTTTAAAATTTCTTTTAATAAAAAAGGAAAAAGGCAAATGTAGAAATTTTTTAATATTTCTTCAAAGATTACGGAAATTTTTTTGGGTGGACGGCGGATTAATTTTTCCTTTACAGCAATAACCGCAAGACCGGCCGAGTTACCGGCAAGGACGAAGATGTCGTTCTGGGAAGCTCTCTTACCGCCTGGGAGGAGGACCTTGTATTCCGGGAGGGCCAGGGGCAGTTCCAGGTCCTCCAAGGCCAGACATTTGGATCGCTGAAAAAGCTCCCTGACCTCTTTCGGGAAGCCCTTTGCCTCCTCCCAGGAATGGGCGAGGGATCGAGCCGAGAACCCTTTCTTCCACTGTTTTCC